>JAFAUV010000327.1 GCA_019243075.1 Bradyrhizobium sp. | reverse complement strand
CGATCAAAAGCGGCGTCGATGCCGCCAGCACCGAGAGGATGATCGCCTCAACCAGCTCCATCAGGCCACCTGCCGTGTCGAGGAGATGAGCCGGAAGCGGTAGAGGATCAGGGAATCGCAGGCGAGCACGTAGAACAGCAGGATGCCTTGAAACACCTTGGTGACGTCCAACGGGATTTTCATTGCGATCTGGGCCTGCTCGCCGCCGATGAAAGTAAGCGCGAGGAAAAGCCCTGCAATTAATATTCCAATCGGGTTCAGCCGCCCGAGGAAGGCGACAATGATCGCAGTAAAGCCGTAGCCGGGCGAGATACCCGGTTGCAAATGGCCTATGGGCCCGGCGACCTCGATGATCCCGGCCAGCCCCGCGAGCGCACCCGATACCGCAAAGGTCAGCACGATCAATTGGTTGGCATTGAAGCCGCCAAAGCGGGCAGCGCGCGGTGCGGCGCCGACCACGCGGATTTCAAAGCCCTTGATGGTGCGCCCGAGCAGCACGGTCGCGGCCGCGACGACGGCGAGCGCAATGATCGCGCCGAGATGCAGCCTTCCGCCTTCGATCAGCACCGGCACGGTGGCGACGGGGTCGAACTCGGCTGTGGTCGGGAAATTGAAGCCGTGCGGGTCGCGCCAGGGACCGCGCACGAGATAATCGAGGAAGAGATCGGCGACATAGACCAGCATCAGGCTGGTCAGGATCTCGCTGGCCCCGAACTTCACCTTGCAGAGCGCCGGGATCATCGCATAGAGCGCGCCGGCGGCGGCCCCCAACAGCAGCATCGCCGGCAGCACCCAGGCACCGGCGTCGGTGCCTTGCGTCTTCACCGCGATCCAGCTTCCGGCGACGGCGCCGATCAGGAACTGGCCCTCGGCGCCGATATTCCAGGCGTTGGCGAGGTAGCAGAGCGACAGGCCCACCGCGATCATCACCAGCGGCGTCGCCTTCACCGCGATCTCCTGCAGCGAGTAGCTATCGGTCAGGGGATCGACGAAATAGACGCCGAGTGCGAGAAGCGGGTTCTTGCCCAGCACGGCAAAGAGGATGCTCATGGTGACGATGGTCATGCCGATCGCGATCAGCGGCGAGACCAGCGCAATCGTGTTGGAGCGCTCGGCGCGCTTTTCAAGCACGAGCTGCATGCGCCGCCTCCTTCTGATCGAGGCTGCTTCCGCCCATCAACAGTCCGAGCTTCTCGCGCGTGGCTTCCGCGGTCGGCAGCGCCACGGAGAGGCGGCCGTGAAACATCACGGCAATGCGGTCGGTGATTTCGGCTAGCTCGTCGAGATCCTGGCTGGTCACCAGCACCGCCGCTCCGCCGGCGGCGAGATCGAGCAGCGCCTGCCGGATGACGGCGGCCGCACCCGCATCGACGCCCCAGGTCGGCTGGCTCACCACCAGCACCGCGGGGTTTCGGAGGATCTCGCGGCCGACCACGAATTTCTGCAGATTGCCGCCGGACAGGCTCGCCGCCTCCGGATCGCGTTTGGCCTTGCGCACGTCAAAGGTCGCGGTCGCGCGGTCGACGGTCGAGAGCGTGACAGCCGTGTCGACAAACCCGCGCTTGACCATGCCGCTGGCGGCGTGGCCGGTCAGCAGCGCGTTTTCCGAGAGCCTCATGCGCGGCGCGGTGCCGTGGCCGAGCCGCTCCTCCGGAACGAAAGCGGCCCCCAGCTTGCGGCGCTGGGTGATCGAGAGGTGGCCGGCTGCGATGCCTTCGATCACGACCGTGCCGGGATCCCTGGCGAGCCGCTCGCCGGACAATGCGGCGAAGAATTCGTCCTGTCCGTTGCCGGCGACGCCGGCGATGCCCAGGATTTCCCCACCGCGAAGCTCTAGCGAGATGTTCTGCAGCCGCACACCATGGGGATCATCGGGCTCGAGGCAAAGATCGTTGACGACGAGCCGCGGCACCGTGACTTTCCGCTGCGTTGCCGCCTTCACCTGCTTGATCTCGGTGCCGACCATCATGCGCGCCAGCGATGCAGCGGTCTCCGCCTTGGGATTGCAGCTCGCGACCTTCTTGCCGCCGCGCAGGATGGTGGCGGTGTCGCAGAGCCGCTTCACCTCCTCCAGCTTGTGGCTGATATAGAGGATGGCGCGGCCTTCCGCCTTCAGCCGCTCCAGCACGATGAAAAGCTGGTCGGCCTCCTGCGGCGTCAGCACCGCGGTCGGCTCGTCGAGGATCAGGAATTTGGGGTTCTGCATCAGCGCACGCACGATCTCGATGCGCTGGCGCTCGCCGACCGAGAGCTGCCAGACCTCGCGCCTGGGATCGAGCGGAAGCCCGTAAACACGCGAGACTTGCTCGAGCCGAGCCGACATGTCCTTGAAGGATTCCTTGCCGTCCAGGCCGAGCGCGACGTTTTCGGCTACTGTGAGATTATCGAAGAGGGAAAAGTGCTGGAACACCATGGCAATGCCGCGCCCGCGCGCTTCCGAAGGACCGGACAGGACCATCTTGTGGCCCATCCAGCGCATCTCGCCCTCGCTCGGCTGGATCAGGCCGTAGATCGCCTTGACCAGGGTCGATTTGCCGGCTCCATTCTCGCCGAGCAGGGCGTGGATTTCCTCGGGGAAGACATCGATATCGATCGCATCATTGGCGAGGAAGCTGCCGTAACGCTTGGTCAGGCCGATGGTTTGCAACAGCGGTGTTTCGCCGCAATGCGGGCTCGATGGCGTCGAATCTGACATTCGCTTGAGATCTTGCGCTTGAGATCATGGCTGCGATGAATGAGTGCCTCAATACTGGGCTAGTTTGGGCTCGTGCGTAAGGTGTGAAAAAGCGTCAGCCTTTGCCCAACAGTTCGGCAGGCGGAGAAGATCGTGATTCTGCCTCCAGCGCAGGACCGACTGGCCAATCCGCGCGAGACCTCCGTGGTTCACCGCTGTGTTGCAAAATTGTAACGTTCGGGACAATTCGGAACTGGCGTATCACCCTTGCCCCTAGGATGAGCAACGTCATCCCACGCTTCGGACCGGTAACAAGTGGGTTCCCACGCTCACGCGGCCCCCGGCCGGCGGTCACCTCCGAAAATCAGAAAGCCCAATAAAAACGGGCGAAACTGTTCTACTGCGGCGTGCTTCCGAAGGTTGTGAATGCTGCGCCAACTGCTTGAAAGCGAACGGGGTCGTATATCGGGCCGACTTTTCTGCTGAAAAACGCGGCAGGCCGTGTGGAAAGTTGAGGCTTCTCTCCCCACGCGAACAGGGCAACTGTCAACTCAAGGACCTGTGATCGTTCGCTCGTTAACTTGGGGGTACTAAGGATGTCTTTACGTAAAATGCTCATCGCTGCCGCGGCCATGTCGTTTGCCGCGCTTGCAGCAGGTGGCCTCGCCAAGGCCGCCGATCTTCCCGTGAAGGCCAAGGCGAAGCCGGTAGCGGATCTGCCGTTTTTCCTTCTGATCGACGACCGCCTGACCTATTCGTGGATGCCGAAAGGGACCGATCCGGGCGTCTTTTCGATCAAGCCGGGCGGTGCCATCGATGGCACGACGGCCAAGCAGCTCTACTCGTTCACCCATTTCGACATCTGGCAGTATGGCACCAACTTCTTCACCATTTCCTACATCAAGTCGGATCATAACGATCCGACCAATCCCTGCACCAATGCAGGCGTGATCTTCGATCCGAACACCGGCATCGGCACGCCGGCGAACTGCGCGGGCGCGACCGAAGTCTACGGGTTGTTCCGCTCGACCTTCGGCTGGAACGAAATCTTCAACACCAAGACCTTCACCATGGGGCCGCTGCACAACGTCTCGTTCGAAGTCGGGATGGATGCCGGGACGGAGAACAACTATCTGGCGCCTGCCAAGCGCGACGTCGTGGCCGGTCTGCAGTTCGCCTTTGACCTGCCCTACAAGGGGTACATCAACGTCGCGCCGTTGATGTATTGGGAGTTCTACAACCAGAACGCCTTCACCCAGTGCGGTGCGGGCTGGCAGTTGCCGGCGGCGGCCGTGCCCTATCCCGCGGCGGGCGCGAACTGTCTGATTGACGGCAACCGGAGCTTCAATCCGACCTGGGCGGTCGAAATCAACTACTACATGGATTTGGGCTTCCTGCCCGAGAACCTGCAGTTCTTCTCGATCAGCGGCCGTGCCGGTTGGTACGGACCGAAGGGATATGAGAACAATCCCCTGCCCGGCGTCAAAACCGCGGTTGAACTCAACTCCGAGCCGATCCGCTTGACCTTCGATGCATCGAAGGCGCTTTGGGGCACGAAATACTCCCACTTCGTCGATGTCTGGGTCGCCTATCGCTACTGGCAGAACAAGTTCGGTATCGATCACTCGGCGAGCGCGGTCTGCAATATCGCGCCTGGCATCAGCAACAACAGCTGCACCGAGTCCACCGTCTACACGGGTGTCACCGTGAAGTTCTGATCGCCTGATTGCTCCAGGTGAAAGGCAATGGCGCCGCGATGATCCCGCGGCGCCATTTTCCTTGGCCGGAGCCGGCTACTTCGCGGCTGCGTTCACCTCTGCGGGTGCAGTGCGCCGCTTGATCTCGGCCGCCGCCTGCGCTGGCAGTCCGGCAAAACGGCGCAGCGCTTCCGCCATCTTCGTCCGTCCGCTGACGCCGGTGATGACGACATCGACCATGGTGAAGGACGAATGGAAGTGCCCTTTCGCCTGCAATTGCTCGGCCGGTACGCCCGCGTTGGCCAGCGCCTCGGCATAGGCGATGCCCTCGTCACGCAACGGATCGAACTCCGCGGTGGCGACAAAGGCCGGCGGCAGGCCCTCGAGCTTGCCGCGCAGGGGTGATACGCGCGGATCGGTGCGGTCGGCGGGCGAGCAGTACAGATCCCAGAACCAGAACATCAGCCCGCGCGTCAGGAAATAACCGGTCGCATTGTCGGTGTAGGAGGGTCGATCGAAGCTGCAGTCGGTGACGGGACAGACCAGCAGCTGGCCCGCGATCGGCGGCCCGCCGCGGTCGCGCGCCAGCTGGCAGGTGACGGCTGCGATATTGCCGCCGGCGCTCCAGCCCGCAACCAGCACCGGGCCGGACCGGCCGCCGAGCTCGGCGGCATGCTCGGCGATCCAGCGCGTCGCCGCATAGCCATCCTCGGCCGCGGCGGGGAAACGATGCTCCGGCGCATGGCGGTAGCCGACGCTGACGAAGATCATGCCGGTGCGCCGGCACATGTCGCGGCAGAAAGGATCGTCGGATTCCTGGTCGCCAAGCACCCAGCCGCCGCCATGGAAATAGACCACGATCGGATGCGGGCCCGGTGTCGCGGGCCGATACAGCCTGTACGGCAGCGGGCCGTCGGAGCCCTGCAGCATGCCTTCGCCGACCTCGCCGACCGGGCGTCCCACGGGGCGGCTCTTGTTGAACTCGGCCACGAAGTCGCGCGCGCCCTGCGCGCCCATGGTCTCGATCGGCGGCAGGTTCATCTCTGCCAGCATGTTCAACACCAGCCGCACGTCCGGCTGCAGGCGCACGATCTCGCCGTCGTTGCACTGCTCGGCGCCGTCAGGCCCTTTGAGTCTGAAGCCCAGCATGCCGCGGCTGACCACCTCGTTGCAGATGCTGCGGTAGGGGCCGACGCCGCCGGTATAGGGCATCACGCCCTGGGCCTTGCCGGGCACATTGGCGCCGGTGTACCAGGTGTTCGCCAGCCGATGCAGGGTCAGCATCGAGCAGTCGGCCATGTGCCGCGCCCAGCCGGCCTGCGCCGTCTCGGTCGCCTCCATCGTGGTGAAGCCGGCCTCGCGCAGCGCGATCAGGCGATCGACCACCCAATCCGCATGCTGCTCGATCGACACCGCCATGTTGGACAGCACGGACGGGCTGCCGGGGCCGGTGATCATGAAGAGGTTGGGGAAGCCGGCGACCGTGAGGCCGAGATAGGTCTGCGGCCCGTTGGCCCAAACGCTGTTGATCGACTTGCCGCCGCGGCCGCTGATCGGATGCACGGCCATGATGGCGCCGGTCATGGCGTCGAAGCCGGTGGCGAACACGATGACATCGACGTCGAAGCTGCGCTTGTCGGTGGTGATGCCGGAAGCGGTGATCGCCTTGATCGGCTCCTGCCGCAAATTCACCAGCGTGACATTGGGGCGGTTATAGGCGGCGTAGTAGCCGGTATCGAGGCAGGGACGTTTCGCCCCGAAGGGATGGTCGTGCGGGGTCAGCGCTGCCGCGATCTCCGGATCCTTCACCGCAGCCCGGATCTTCTCGCGGATCAGGTCGCCGACAATGCTGTTGCCATCGAGATCGACGGCCTGGTCGGCCCAGAGCTGGGTGAGGATATGGACGAGATCGCCGGCCGCCCATGCCTTCTCGAAGCGTTCGCGGCGCTCGGCGTCGCTGAGCTGCCAGCTGACGACGGTCTGCTGCAGATAGGGCACGCCCGCCATCGACCAGCGCGCCTGCTCGCGATAGCCGGCGCGGTCGGTCTCGAACATGGTCTTGCGATCGGCTGGCTGCGGACCGTTATGCGCGGGCAGGGCAAAATTCGGCGTGCGCTGGAACACGGTGAGATGCGCGGCCTGTTCGGCGATCAACGGAATCGACTGGATGCCGGACGATCCCGTGCCGATCAGGGCGACGCGCTTTCCCTTGAGGTTCACGCCCTCATGCGGCCAGCGGCCGGTGAAGTAGATCTCGCCCTTGAAATCCTTGACCCCTGCGATCTCCGGCGGCTTCGGCGCCGAGAGACAGCCGGTTGCCATGATGTAATGGCGGCAGGACACGCTGGCGCCGTTGTCGGTGGTGATGAGCCAGCGTTCGCTTGCATCATCCCAGGTCGCTTGCTTGACCTTGGTAGCGAAGCGGATGTCGCGCCTGAGGCCATAGCGGTCGGCGACGAAGCCGAGATAGCGCAGGATTTCGGGCTGGGTCGCGTATTTCTCCGACCAGGTCCATGCCTGTTCCAGCTCGGGATCGAACGTATAGCTGTAGTCGATGGTCTGGATGTCGCAGCGCGCGCCGGGATAGCGGTTCCAGTACCAGGTGCCGCCGACGTCGCCGGCTTCTTCCAGCACCACTGCGGAGAAGCCCGCCTTGCGCAGGCGATGCAAAATATAAAGTCCGGCAAAGCCGGCTCCCACCACTGCGACGTCGACCTGTTGCGTTGTGACGCTGTGCGTTGCGTCCGACGCAGGCGTTTCGACCCTTGCCTCTGGCATGCCACTTCCTCCGGTGCGTTTTTAATTCTTGATTGGTTGAATAGCGCGAGAGGCTAGTCTTGCGTTTTCAGTTTGTCATCACGGCAAATTCAATCTCAGGTCGTCACAAGTGTGGCGGCGAAAAAAATAATGGCACGGTGGCTGACCCAACGTTATTTTCACGCTCCGTGATTTCCCTGAGGCGCCGGTCGAGCGATGAATGCCGAAGACATTGAGATCGAAGCCCTGACGTTGGAGCAGGCCTTGCCGGCGAGGATCGCCGCGATGCAATTCGCCAACTGGGGCCGCTCGACAGGTTTTGGATCGGTCGAACAATACGAGCGGTTCCTGCGCGATGCGGTGCACCCGCGCGACTTGCCGGCCGTGCTGGTTGCGCGGCGCAGTCAACCTGCTCGCCCATGAGATGACCACGCACCCAACGTTATCGCCATGGCTCGCCCAGTTGTTCGTGATCGCCGAGGAGCGCGGCCGCGGCGTCGGTGCTGCGCTGGTGCGCGCCTGCCTCGCCCGTTTCGCCGAATTGGGATTTTCACGCGTGCATCTCTACACGGCGTCAGCGACGACGTTGCCGGCGTACTACAAGTCGCTCGGCTGGAAAACGATCGAAGAGACCGAATATCTCGGCAAGATGCGCGCCGTGATGATGTTCGACATTCACGGATGAGAGGCGCCTAGTCGCGCAGTCGTTCCAAGTCTAGATCGACGTTGCGCAGTGGTGAGGCCAACAAGAATTCGGCCAGACTGCCCTTGTGCGGGGTCTTGCGAGCCCATTCATTCGACGAGACCACGACGACGCTCGGCTCGCCGTTGCGAGTGATGATCTGGGGACGAGACTGTGCGCAGTCGATCACCTCGGAGAGCCGTGCCGCGGCGTCCGCTAGAGTCCACGTTCCGCAAGTGCGGTTGATCGCTACTCTGCTGTCATCCATCATGTCAGATCGAAGATGAGTAAGGGAGCGGGCCGCATAATAGCCGCTAAGCGCCCAAAGGGGAATAGCGACGACTAAAGAAGCGGCGGCTATTTCCTCCACACGCCTTCGTGCATCGCTCCCGCCTCGTCCTCAAGCAGTGGTCCGACAACTTCGGTCGGGCGCTGGCCGCTGGCAAACACGGCGCGGCAGGGCAGGTCGAGGGTGGGATTTTCCGGATGGTTGCCGGTGTACTCGCGCAGGCGATGCTCGGAGAGGCCATAGACCAGCCGGCCGATGCCAGCCCAGTAGATCGCGCCGGCGCACATCGCGCAGGGTTCGGCGGAAGAGTACATGGTGGCCTTGGCCAGCATCCCGGCGGGAAATGTCCGGCAGGCTTCGGTCGCGAGCAGGCGCTCGGCATGGGCGGTGCCGTCGCGGCCGGGCATGTAGCCGTTCTCGGCTTCGAGCAGCACCTTGCCGATGGCATCGACCAGGATCGCGCCGAAGGGATGGTTGCCATGGGTCATCGATCGGCGCGCGACTTCGAAAGACCGACGCAAAAAGTATTCGTCGTCAGCCATCAGTGGCCCGCCATGTGGCGGCCAATTTCCGTGAGATCGGCTTCGCTGGCGCGTGCTTCATAGACGAACTGGCCGTGGAACATCACGACCAGACGATCCGACAATTCCAGGAGTTCGTCCAGATCCTCGCTCACCAGGAGCACCGCGGCGCCGCGGTTGCGCGCAGCCATGATCTCGGCATGGATTTGCGCCACCGCCGCGAAATCGAGCCCGAAACAGGGATTGGCGGCGATCAAGACCTCGACATCACCGCCGAGTTCGCGCGCCAGCACCGCGCGCTGGACATTGCCGCCCGAGAGCGCCGAGATCGGCGTCTCTGCGCTGCGGGTCTTGATCTTGTATCGCGCGATCTTCCGCTCGGCATCGTCGCGGAAGGCGGAGCGGTTGAGCCACCAGCCGCCGCTCGCAAAGGGTGCGCGGTCGAATTCGCGGAAAGCGATGTTGTCGGCGACGCTCATGCCGCCGACGCAGGCGTTCTTGAGCGGCTCTTCCGGCAACAGCGACATCCTGTGGCGGCGCATCTGCTCGCGTCGCGCATGATAGGAATCGCCGGCGACCCTGATTTCGCCGCTCTCGGCCTCGCGCTGGCCGGCCAGCACTTCGACGAGCTGGCGCTGGCCGTTGCCGGAGACGCCGGCAACGCCGACGATCTCGCCGCCGCGCACGGCGAGGGAAACGTCATGGACCGCGACCGCGCCGGCATCGTCCAGCGCGCGAACCCTGGTCAGCTCCAGCCGCACCTGGCGAGTTTCGCCGGATCGCGCAGGCTGGATCGTCAGTTCCTCCGCCCCGATCATGGTGCGTGCCATGGCGTCGGGCGTGAGGTCCTTCACGAAGCCCCTGCCGGCGAGCTTGCCGCGGCGGAGGATGGTGACTTCATCCGCGAAGGCCATCACCTCGCGGAATTTATGCGTGATCATCAGGATGGTCAGCTCGCCCCTCATCACCATGTCCCGCAGCATGCCGAGCACTTCGTCGGCTTCGCCCGGCGTCAGCACCGAGGTCGGCTCGTCCAGGATCAGGAAGCGGCGCTTGAGATAAAGCTGCTTGAGGATTTCGCACTTCTGGCGCTCGCCGGCCGAGATATCCGAGACTTTGGCGTCGAGCGGCACCTTGAAGGGCATCCGCGCCAGGAACGCCTCCAGCTCCTTTTTCTCTTTCGCCCAGTCGACCACGGCCGGCACGTCGTCGCGCGCCAGCACCAGGTTTTCGGCCACCGTCATCGCCGGCACCAGGGTGAAATGCTGGTAGACCATGCCGAGCCCCAGCGCATGCGCGTCCTTCGGGTTGCCGATCGCCTGCTCGCGGCCGCCGACGAGGATGTCGCCTTGGGT
>JAFAUV010000188.1 GCA_019243075.1 Bradyrhizobium sp. | reverse complement strand
AGATAATCCAGCATGTCGAAACGTTCGATCACGAACAGTTTGGAGCGATCCACGTGATACGGCGCCATCGCGGCGTCCGACGAGCCGATCGGCAGCCGCACCGTGCCGCCGTTGACATCGGCAATATAGACACCGTCGCCGTCGCCCTGCACCACGCCGCGGACATAGCCGATGTCGTGGGTGAGGCAGGCCAGGATGAAATTCGAATAGTCGCGCGGCGTCGTCGACCGCTGCAGCGCCCGCCCCATCAGGATGTCGTGGCCGACCAGAGTGACCAGCATCGAATGCTCGATGTCGTGATACAGCGCATCGCTGTTGCCAATGCATTCGAGCGTCAGCCTCGACACGTAGGGCAGGAAATCGGCGAGGTTCGCATGCGACGAGCCGAAACGGCCGCGCGTCTCCGCGGCAAGGAAGGCGCCCAAGGTCCGCGCCATGACCTCTGGAATGGTGATCATCGCAAGCACGACCGCGGTGGTTAAGCGAGCCGAGGCTAACACTTCGTAGCGGCATGTTCCAGAGCCGGCGATGACATAGCGGAGCCGGCGATGCTCGCCGGGTCCGATAGTCGAAACGTACACCGAGCCCGTCAATATCGTATGGACTAAATAGCTCGCCGCGCCTACACCCGCGGCGGAACAAACCAGTTCGCGGGAAATCGACGGGAGGTCGTGATGGCGATCGGATTTCAGATCTGCAAGCGCGTGCGGAAAGTGGACGCAAGCATCGTGGCCAAATTTCGCGAGCTGCCGGTCGCCAATATCAGCGATAACATGTCGCGCATGAGCGCGGGCGGCCCCTCGCTGCGGCCGATCCATCGAGGGGGCGTGCTGGCCGGTCCAGCCTTGACGGTGAAGACGCGCCCGGGCGACAACCTCATGGTGCACAAGGCGATCGACATCGCCGATCCCGGCGACGTCGTTGTCGTCGACGGCGGCGGCGATCTCACCAATGCGCTGATCGGCGAATTGATGGCCGCGCTGGCGGAGCGCCGCGGCATCGCCGGCCTCGTCGTCTATGGCTCGATCCGCGATCATGACACGCTGCATGCCGGCACCTTTCCGGTGTTCGCGGCCGGCGTAACCCATCGCGGGCCCTACAAGGACGGCCCCGGCGAGATCAATGTGCCGATTGCCATTGACGGCATGGTGATCGAGCCCGGCGATCTCATCGTCGGCGACGGCGACGGCATCCTCTGCGTTCCGTTCGAGGCGGCGGACGAAGTGCTGAAGGCGACCGAGGCCAAGCACCAGGCCGAGATCAAGCAGCTCGCGGCCATCAAGGAGGGCAAGCTCGACCGCGCCTGGGTCGATGCCACGCTGACCCGGCTCGGCTGCAGGATTCACGGCTGATCGAAGGAGGCGGGCATGCTGACTTATGACGGAGCCAGGCATTTTGCGGGGTGCGCCTGCTGCGACATCGCGCCGTTCCAGGCCATGGCAACTTCCGGCCCGGGCCTGTCGGCGCCGACCAATCTCGAAGCGAGCGAAGGGCCGCGGCGCGCCGCGCCGGCCGGCGGCCGGCTGATCATCGACTGTCACGGCCACTATACCACCGAGCCGCAGGAACTGCTCGACTGGCGCAAGCGCCAGATCGCCGCGATCGGCGACCGCGCGCAGATGCCCTCGGTCGAGGAGCTGAAGATCAGCGACGACCAGCTCCGGCAATCGGTCGAGGGCGCGCAGCTGAAATTGCAGCGCGAGCGCGGCACGGCGGCGACCATCTTCTCGCCGCGCGCCTCCGGCATGAGCCATCACATCGGCGATGCCGCGGTCAGCGCGGCGTGGTCGCGCGTCTCCAACGACCTGATCTACCAGCTGACAAAGCTCTACCCGAAGAATTTCATCGGCGTCTGCCAGCTCCCGCAATCGCCAGGCGTCGAGCCCAAGACCTGCATCGCGGAGCTCGAGCGCTGCGTCGAGGAGCTCGGCTTTGTCGGCTGCAACCTCAATCCCGACCCGAGCGGCGGCTATTGGAAGGATCCGCCGCTCACCGACCGCTGGTGGTATCCGCTCTATGAAAAGATGGTCGAGCTCGATGTGCCGGCGATGATCCATGTCTCTGCCGCGGCCAATCCGGTGTTTCACACCACCGGCAGCCATTACATCAATGGCGACACCACAGCCTTCATGCAGTTCCTGATGTCCGACTTGTTCAGTGACTTTCCGACCCTGCGGCTGATCATCCCGCATGGCGGCGGCGCGATCCCCTACCACTGGGGCCGCTATCGCGGCATCGCACAGGACCAGAAGCGGCCGCCGCTCAATGAGAGCGTGCTCAAGAACGTGTTCTTCGACACCTGCGTCTATCACCAACCGGGCATCGACCTCCTGACCAAGGTCATCCCTGCCGAGAACATCCTGTTCGCCTCGGAGATGGTCGGCGCGGTGAAGGGGGTCGATCCCGAAACCGGCTTCAACTACGACGACACGCGCCGCTATATCGACGGATCGTCGGCTCTCACCGCCGACCAGAAGCGCGCGATCTTCGCCGGCAATGCCAGACGGGTCTATCCGCGCATGGCGGCGGCGATCTTCAACTGAGTGGACGAACGGCCTCCGCGCCGCCAACATCGCGAGTGGCGGCGAGGTCTGCGCCGTGCGGTCAATGCCCGTCTTGAAGGAAGCCAGGACATGAGCGATGCGCGTTACGAGACCCTGAAGCTCGAAACCCCAATGGCCGGCGTGCTGGTCGTCACTTTGAGCCGGCCCGAGGTCCGCAACGCCATCAACACGCGGATGGGCGAGGAG
>JAFAUV010000284.1 GCA_019243075.1 Bradyrhizobium sp. | reverse complement strand
TGGAGATCGCGGGTTGGTCCAAAAGCGATATTGCGGTCAGGGTTTCCGAGCTGCTCGAACTCGTCGGCATCGCCGACAAACACGATCGCTATCCTTCCGAGCTGTCCGGCGGCCAGAAACAGCGTGTCGGGATCGCCCGCGCCCTTGCGACGCGTCCAAACGTGTTGCTTTCCGACGAGGCGACTTCGGCGCTCGATCCGCAAACGACCCGCGCGATTCTCGACCTCCTTGACAATATCAATCGCGAGCTCGGTGTCACCATCGTGCTGATCACCCATGAGATGTCGGTGGTGCGGCAACTCGCCAAGGAAGTGGTGGTGATCGATGCCGGCCATATCGTCGAGCGCGGACACGTGGCCGATATCTTCACCCATCCGAAGCACCCGATCACGCAGAGCTTCCTCGCCGAACTGGTCGGCGACAGCGTAGCGGTCTCCCTGGCAAGCCGTCTCGGCCCGCAGCCGACAGCGGGCGGGCAGGCGGTCCTTCGCGTGCAGCTTCAAGGCTCAGGCGCCGGCGATACCATCGTCGCCCGGCTGGCGCGGGAGCTTGGCATCGACGTGGCGCTGTTGTCGGCACGCATCGATGAGATCGGAGGCCGGCATGTCGGCTCGCTGACGCTCGGCATCCCCTCCGACGACGGCCGGACCCGGCAAGTGCTGTCCTGGCTTTCGCAGCATCAGCTGTTCGTGGAGCGTCTCGGCTATGTCGCGTGATCTCATAAACCTGATCATCGAGGCCACCGGCGAAAGCCTGTTCATGGTCTCGGTCGCAGCGGTCCTGGCCACGCTGTTCGGCCTTCCGATCGGCATTTTCCTGGCGACCAGCCGCAAGGGCGAGCTGTTCGCGGCCCCCGCCGTGAACACGGTCCTGGGCCTGATCGTCAATGCCGCCCGATCGACCCCCTTCATCATTCTGGTCGTTGCCATCATTCCCTTCACCCGCCTGGTTGCGGGTACCTCGATCGGATCGGGTGCTGCCATCGTCCCGCTGACGATTGCAGCGACACCCTTCATCGCGCGGCTGGTGGAAGCGGCGATTCGCGAGGTCGACGGCGGATTGATCGAGACCGCGTCTTCTTTCGGGGCGAGTCCGCTGCAGATCGTGTTCAAGGTGCTGATCCCCGAAGCGCTGCCGGGACTGGTGTTGGCGCTGACGCTCGCGGTTGTCAGCCTGCTCGGCTATTCGGCCATGGTCGGAGCGGTTGGCGGCGGCGGTCTCGGCGATCTCGGCATCCGCTATGGCTATCAGCGCTTCATGCCGGAAATGATGCTGGCGGTGGTGGTCGTCCTGATCGCGCTGGTGCAGACGGTGCAAACCGCTGGCGATTACCTGGCCCGCCGCGTCAACCGACGCCTGCGGCATCGATGAGGCATCGCGCCGAGCGAAATCCGGCTCACCGCCTTCGGCTAGGACGGCATCTGCCGGATCGGCGTCGCATGCGGAATGAAGATGGGAGGCTCTCATGTGGAGCGATACGAGGATTGGCAGTCATGACCGGCGTCGCGCGCTTGCGATCGCGGCGGCGGGTGCTTTGCTCGCCCTTGCGTTCGCCTCGTCGGGACAGGCCGCCGAGCCGCTGAAGGTCGGCACATCGGGCGGTCCGATTGCGGATATCCTCCAGTTCGCCGCTGCGCGGGCCAGGGAGCAGGGCCTCGACGTCAAGGTCGTCGAGTTCTCCGACTGGGTGACGCCGAACGAGGCGCTGCAAAGCGGCGATATCGATGCCAATCTGTTTCAGCATACGCCGTTCCTGAACAACGCCATTGCGGCTCGCGGCTATACCTTCACGCCGATCGCGCCGACCTATGTGCTCCCGGTCGGGCTCTATTCGAAGAAGATCGCCAAGCTCAGCGAGGTTCATCCGGGCACGAGGGCTGCGGTCGCCAACGACCCTGTCAACGAAGCGCGCGGATTGCTGCTGTTCGAGAAGGCGGGGCTGATCAAGCTGCGTGCGGGGTCGGGCGAAACGGCCAATGTTCGCGACATCGTGGAAAATCCCAAGAACCTGAAATTCCTGGAGATCGAGGCGCCGCAGCTTCCCCGCGTGCTCGACGATGTCGAGCTCGCGCAGGTCAGCATCAACTATCTGATCGCCTCTGGCGGCGACCCGGAGAGCCTGCTGATCGCCGACGGCTTTGGCGATCCGCGCTACGCACTGCAATTCGTGGCGCGGACCGACAAAAAGGACGATCCGCGGCTGCTGCGCTTCGTCTCGATCTACCGCTCGCCCGAGGTAAGAGACTACATCACCGCAAAATACGGCCGCTTCATCGTGCCGGTCTGGTGAGCGCCGGACGCCGCCCGGCCGGGCTCGCGGCTCCCTGGCGCACTCGTGCTCGTGGAACAGGAGCGCCATGACTCGAACGTGCGCAGTCATTCTTCTTCCGGTGAGGCGTGACCACAAACATTTCGTTGTTTTATCACGCGAGCGGTTGAATGCGTTGTCGGCGCTAGTCGGAGTGAAACGGCGATAAACTTGCGATTTCGGAGCAATTTTCATGCGTCTGCTTGCCACCATCCTTGCAGCCACGCTGGCGCTCGCCGGCGTCTGCCGCGCCGAGACCCTTCGGGTCGGTGTGACGGCAGGTCCGCATGCCGAGATCATGGACGTCGTGAAGAAGGTTGCCGCCGAACGTGGGCTCGACATCAAGGTGGTCGAGTTCACCGATTATGTCGTCCCGAACCAGGCGCTGGCGCTCAAGGACCTGGAGGCAAATTCGTTCCAGCATGAACCCTATCTGAAGAACCAGATCGCGAAGACCGGCTGGAAGATCGTCAGGGTCGCCAACACCATCGCCTCGCCCCAGGGCGTCTATTCGTTGAAATACAAGGATCTCGCCGATCTGCCGGAAGGCGCGCGGGTGGCGATCGCCAACGATCCCTCCAACGGCGCGCGCGGCCTGATGATCCTTGCCCTGCACGGGCTGATCAAACTGAAGGATCCGAACAATGTGGCTTCGACTCTCGCCGACATCACCGAGAATCCGAAGAAATTGAAGTTTGTCGAGCTCGATGCCGCGCAGCTGCCGCGCGCGCTGCAGGACGTCGACCTGGTGTCGATCAACAACAACTATGCGGTGCAAGCCGGCCTCAATCCCGCGGTCGATGCGATCGCGCATGAGGCTGCCGACGGACCGTGGGTCAACATCCTGGCCGTCCGCGAGGAGGACAAGGACAAGCCCTGGGTTGCCCAGCTCATCGATGCCTACCACTCGCAGCCGGTCAAGGATTTCCTGGAGAAGCGCTTCAAGGGCACATACATCGCGACATGGTGAGACGAGGCGTGCCGATTTCCCGCGCCGCTTCAGAACAGGCCGGCTAGGCCGCCGTCGGCCGCGTCGGTGCGGCTAGCGCTTGGCGCAAGCGAATGGCGCCGGCGAAATTGGGCGCCGGGATGCGTGGCGTGCAGCAGTGGGCCGCGGCCCGGAAACAGCTTCTCGCGCAGGGTTCCGTCACCGTAGGCGGTCTTGTAGACGCCGCGTGACTGCAATTCCGGCACCACAAGGTCGACAAATGCGTCGAGCGATTCCGGTACTACCAGCCGGAACAGGTTGAATCCATCGACGTCGGTCTCATCGGCCCAGGCGATCAGCTCGTCGGCCACGTCCTGCGGCGATCCCACGACGAATGGCGAGCGGGCGCCGGCGCGGCTCAGGCTTGCGAGATCGCCAATCTTGACCGGCCGGTCGCTGCGCAGCGTGAAATTCTCGACCATCGACTGGATCGCATTGCTCTCGACATATTCGATCGGCTGGTCCGGCCGGTAGGTCGAGAAGTCGATGCCGGTCCAGCCGGAGAGCAATGCCAGTTGGCCGCCGACGTCGACGTGGCGGGCATAGTCCTCCAGGATGTCGTTGGCTTCGGCGCGCGTCGGCGCCACGATGACGGTGGCCCCGGCAAACAGGCGGATGTCGTAGGGATCGCGGCCGAACTCTCTGGCGGCGTTGCGGATATCGCGCGCCGCGCGGGCCAGGATCGGCCTGGTCTGGCCGTTGAGGAAGACGGCTTCTGCGTGCCGGGCAGCGAAGGCACGGCCGCGCCGCGAGGTTCCCGCCTGATAGAGCAGCGGCGTGCGCTGAGGCGAGGGCTCGGCCAGGTGAACGCCATCGACGCGGTAATATGCTCCCTCGTGCCGAACCGGATGGATCTTGGCGGGATCGGTGAAGATGCGCGTGTTGCGGTCGCGTCGGACCGCATCATGCTCCCAGCTTCCTTCCCACAATTTGTAGGCGGCGGTGAGAAAGTCTTCCGCCGCATCATAGCGGTCGTCATGGGCGCGACCGCCGGCATGGCCCATGCCGCGGGCGCCGCTGTCGAGATAGCCGGTCACGATGTTCCAGCCGATCCGCCCCTTGGTAAGGTGATCGAGCGTCGAAAAGCGGCGGGCGAATTGATAGGGATGCTCGAACGTCAGGTTCGATGTGATGCCGAAGCCGAGATTCTCGGTGACCAGCGCCATTGCGGAAACGAGCAGCGTCGGTTCGGCATTCGGAAGCTGGACGGCGTTGGCGATCGCCGTGTCGGGATTGGCCCCATAGACGTCGTAGACGCCGAACACGTCGGCCAGAAAGATGCCATCCAGCAGCCCGCGTTCCGCGGTCGTGGCATAGCCGACCCAATAATCCAGCGTGTTGTAGCGGATCGAGGCATCGCGCGGGTGTGACCACAGGCCTGCCCAATTGTGGCTCGGCGCGGCCATGTTGAAGGCATTGAAGCGAAGCTCGCGCGGTCTGGCCATGGATCATCCTCGATACTTCAGATGCGGAAGTCCCGGAAAGGCGAGCGTTGAAGCCTCGCGTCCCCGTCGTCTGCCGTCTTATCACCTCCCGCGCACGACGTTGCTTTCGAATCTCGACCAGTCGCGCGGAAATTCTGCTCCGCTTCGATCCGAACGCAGCAACAATTCATCGGCTGTTGCGACGGTCGCCGCGATGTAGTTCTTGAGGCGCGATCCGAACAGCCGTGAGGTCATGCATGCGAGCCATCGTGTCGAGACGAATAAACTTCGGCAACGCCACGCGCGAAAACGAAACACGCAGCGATACTCGCAGCCGCAGCACGCGCATCGCTATTTTTGTGGACGTCTCGACAGCCTTGAAAAGGCCAAGCATCCTTTGCGTCGGTGACTTGCATGGGTGTGGCACACAATCCGACGCAGGATCATCGGATCGAGCCGGAGAAAAAAGAATGCCTTTGGATTTCGAGACGCTTGCCCTGCATGGCGGCTCCTATCGTTCCGATCCGCCGCTACGGCTGCGTCAGCGCAACGAGAATGCAATCAAGGTGGCAAACTTTCTCGCCAGTCAGCCGTCGATCTCGCAGGTCATCTTCTCCCGGCCTGCACAGCGTCGAAAAGCGCCGCCGCGCCGATACTTATCTGAAAGGCGGCTATGGCGCGCTCCTGATCATCTCGTGGGAGAATTTCCGGAATGACCAAAGTACTCACTCGTTTTGCCCAGGCCGCGGGCCTGTTGCTCGCCCTCGCCACGGCTGCCCTAGGCGACGAACCCTTGAAGATCGCCACCAGCGCCGGACCTGTGGGGCAGTTGGTGCAATTCGCCGCTGGGCTCGCCAAGGCCAAAGGCCTCGACGTCAAGGTGATTGAACTGACCGATTGGGTGGCGATCAACGAAGCAGTCTATAGCGGGGACGTCGACGCTAATCTGTTCCAGCACGGAAACTATCTTGCGCTCCAGAACAAGCAGCGAGGTCTCAATCTGGTGCAGGTCGACAATGTGGGCGTGATCGCCCCCGTCGGACTGTTCTCGAAGAAAATCAAGAGCCTCGACGAGATCAAGCCCGGCGACTCCGTCGCTATCCCGAACGAGCCTTTGAACGGCGCGCGCGGATTGATTCTGCTGGAACGGGCTGGCCTGATCAAGCTCGCGCCGGGCAGAGGTTTCTCGGTCAGCAAGCTCGACATCACGAACAACCCCAAGAACCTGAAGATCATCGAGCTCGATCCGGCGCAAACCTATCGCTCACTGGACGACGTCACGCTGGCGCTCGTCAATATCACCTATCTGATCGCGGCGGGCGGCGATCCCAACACAGCCCTGATCATCGACCGCACCATCGACGATGGGCTCGTGCTGCGCTTCACCGCCAAACCGGAAAAGAAGGATGATCCGCGATTGAAGGCCTTCATCGAGGTCTTCAAGTCGCCGCAGGTGAAGCAGTTCATCGAGGAGAAGCTGCCGGCGTTCATCCCTGCCGGATTCGGTAGCTGATCCTCATGGCGTCGTCGCCGGCATCGTCCCTGCCGGCGACGACGTTGCGCTATTTGACGCCGGCCCGATGACGGCATCGCAAATGGCGGTAAGCCGGGCGGCGAGCTCGGCACATTGGTTGCGAATATCGGGGATCGCCACGATTTCCCAGAACGCGGCGCGGGTCAGCGGACCCACCGCAAACAGGCGCCGGGATGCAATGCCGTTCCGGTTGATCACGGCGCAATCCTCCGCGATGTCGATGCCGATTTGCAGGGCATCCGTTCGCGCCAGCCCCCGCTCGAACAGGCGCTGGATCACGGGGTTGCCTGCCGCCCGCGGGTCCTTCACGATACCGGTGCAGTCGACGATCATGCCGACCTGCAGGCTAGCGCTCTCGCGCCGGCCCCGGCGGCGATAACGAACGAGCGCGCCGGCGGCATTTGGCTCGGTGCCCGTGACTTTCGCCGCCAACACCGCGAGCCGTCCTGCCGAGAGCGCCTGCGCGAGCCGCGTCTCCACTTCGGGCGCCATGCGATGGCGGTGGATGTCCCACCAGGCTCGCGCGTGCTCGAGAAAGCGCCGCTTCGATGCGAGCGGGAGCTCGTGCCAGAGCTGTTGCGTATAGGGTCTGATCGCGTCGATCACGCTGCGCCAATCGCCGCCTCTTGCCAGATGGGCATCGACGCGGTCGCGGAGCCATCGCAGCAAGCGGCTCGCGCCCGCGCCGAAGGGGACGTCGCTCTCGTCGATGCGCATCGGATCCGCGCGGCGGTGGGCCTTCGCCAACAGGCCACGTCGCGACATCGCGACGATCGGACCGCGGTGTCCGTTGCGCAGCAAGGATAATACATAGTCGATCATCGTAAGGCCCGTGCCGAGGATCAGCACCGTGGTGTCCCTGTCGACGGAAGGCGGCGCCCAGGGATCGGCATCGCAGGGCAGTCGCGCGATCGGACTCTCGTTTCCCGTAGCGAGCACGGCCACGTCGCCGACATGCCGCGAGCCGTCGGCGAGCGTCACGGTGACGCTGTCCGCGCCTTCGTCGACGTCGATGCATTGGCCGTGCACGATGGTGAGGCGTGCCGGCGTCCCTTCGCTCGAGGTGTAGGGCGCAGTCAGGTTCGCCAGATAGTCGCCGTAGGTTCGTCGCGGGACGAAGCAATAGGGATCCGGGCAGAGCGGTCCCTCCGCGCGGTTCGAAAGCCAGCGCCAGAAATGCTCGGGATCATCCGGCAGCGCGCTCATGTTGGCGGCACGGACATTCAGCACATGTTCAGGATTGGTGGTGTGATAGGCTGGGCCGCGACCGATTTCGGCGCGCCGCTCGATCAAGGTCGCACGAAATCCGAATTCCGCTTTTTGCAGGAGTTGGCAGGCGAGCATGACGCCGCTCGCGCCACCGCCGATGATGATCGCATGCCTTGCTGGTGAACGGCTCATGAGACTGCACCCCGGCTTGATGAACTTCAACGCAATGACGCGCGCCTCGTTGCCGATCCTAGCGTGCAAATTGCGTTGGCAATTTGAAAAGATGATTATTCTGCAAATACGGGCCGAACGAGTGCTGCGCTTCCAGGAACCGGCTTCCAGATCGCAAATCATCACTGTCGCCCCGGCGCGTGAGGCGCCGAGCATCTATTGCGATCCTTGCTTTGTCGGTTGCGCCGTTTCATTTTCTATCGCGTGCGGAGAAGCGCCGGCACGTCGCGGCGGCAAATATGAACGGCCATTTCATTGACGATTTCGCCAGTTCGTCGGATATTGATCGTGCAGGCATTGGTCTGCCGAAGGTTGCCCGCATGAGAATGGCTCAAACACCCGTGACCGGCGATGCGCGCAAGCGCATGGCCCGGCGTTGTTTCTCTGCGGCCACCGGCGCCTGTCGCTGATCCCATCTGTAAGCCAATTCAGATCGCACGCTCAGACGGGAGCGCCGGCAGGACCGGCGAACAAGTCATCATGTCCAACGCCTATATCATCGAAATCGGAAGTCACGCCGCAGGCATTGTCACAAGGAACGAGCGCAGCTTCCGCTTCTTCTCCTCCGATCGCATCTTCGACAGCCTGGAAGGGCGCGAATTTCGATCGGCCCGCGACGCCGAACGCGCAGCGCGCGCGCTTTTTCTGGAGCGGCGTCACCTGGTCAGCGGACAATTGTTCGCCGGCTTTTGAGCCCGTTCGGGCAGCTGGCGTCCGCCTTGCCGCAGACTTGCGGTACTCCGGTTCAAGCGGGCGCGCCTTGCACGGCCGCTGCCGGCCGAATCGGCGCGGCGCGAATGGGAGGGTCATTCGCGCC
>JAFAUV010000278.1 GCA_019243075.1 Bradyrhizobium sp. | reverse complement strand
TATGCCTGCCGCCGCCGCGGGCCGCTCACCATGGCGCCTTCGCAGCTCGGCATCTTCACGCGCTCCGACCCGCGCCGGGAGCGTGCCAATATCCAATTCCACGTGCAGCCGTTATCGCTCGACAAGTTCGGCGATCCCCTGCATCGCTTCCCGGCCATCACCGTCGCGGCCTGCAATCTGCAGCCGACCTCGCGCGGTTCGGTCCGGCTGCGCTCCAAGCAGGTGGACGAGAAGCCGATCATCGCGCCGAATTATCTCTCCACCGTTGACGACCGCGAGGTTGCCGCCGATGCCATCCGCACCACCCGCCGCCTGATGCAGCAGAGGGCGCTGGAGAAATATCATCCGGTCGAGTTTTTGCCCGGCCCGTCCGTCGGCGACGACGACGCCTCGCTGGCGAAGGCCGCCGGCGATATCGGCACCACCATCTTCCATCCGGTCGGGACCGCAAAGATGGGCACCGCCAGCGACGCCAGCGCCGTGGTCGACGAGCGCTTGCGCTTCCATGGCATCAAGGGCCTGCGCGTCGTCGACGCCTCGGTGATGCCGACCATCACCTCCGGCAACACCAACACCCCGACCGCCATGATCGCGGAAAAGGGGGCCGGCATGATCCTCGAGGATGCGCGCTAGTGCCGCCGATTTGAAGTTCCTGCACGGGAAGCCGAGAAATGGACCGGGGACTTCAAATCGAGAGGCGGCACCGGAATCGCAGCTTTACTGGTGCCCCCTGGCATTCCGAAATACGTTTAAGGGGGTGCCGCAATGGTGTACGAACTTCGAAAAGTGGGCGCCAGCCCTCGCCAAAGCCTCTGGTTGCTCCGCCGCCGGCAGGCTAGACTTTTGGCCGTGACAGCCCTCGGATAGACTTTTCGCCATGACCGTGACCGATATTGCGAGCAGGACCTACAACCACAGCTGGCGGCTCGATCCGATCGTGCGCAGCCTGCTCGATACCGATTTCTACAAGCTGTTGATGGTGCAGATGATTCGGGAATTTTACCCGAACCAGCACGTCACCTTTTCGGTCATCAATCGCTCGCGCCATGTGCGCCTCGCCGGGATCATCGAGGAGGGCGAGTTGCGCGCCCAGCTCGACCACGCCCGCACCATCCGCTTCTCCAAGAAGGAGCTGATCTGGCTCGCCGGCAACACCTTCTACGGCAAGACCCACATGTTCTCGCCGGATTTCATCGATTGGCTCACCGCGTTCCGGCTTCCCGAATACGAGCTGCGCAAGGTCGAGGGCCAATATGAGCTGCATTTCCACGGGCCTTGGACCCACACCACGATGTGGGAGATTCCGGCGCTTGCGATCCTCAACGAATTGCGCTCGCGCGCGGCGACGAAGGGACAGGGGCGCTTTGCGCTCGATGTGCTCTATGCGCGCGCCAAGGCCAAGCTCTGGAGCAAGGTCGAGCGGCTGCGCAAGCTGGAGGGACTGCGCCTTTCCGATTTCGGCACGCGGCGGCGCCACGGTTTCCTGTGGCAACGCTGGTGCGTGGAAGCGGTGAAGGAAGGCCTCGGCTCCTCGTTCACCGGCACCTCGAACGTGCTGCTCGCCATGGACAATGATCTGGAGGCGATCGGCACCAATGCCCATGAATTGCCGATGGTGGCCGCAGCGCTCGCCAATGACGACGAGGAGTTGCGCTGGGCGCCCTATCGCATCCTCGATCAGTGGGCCCATACCTATGGCGGCAATCTCCTGATCGCCCTGCCCGACGCCTTCGGCACCAAGGCTTTCCTGCGCGACGCGCCGGAATGGGTCGCCGACTGGACCGGCTTCCGTCCGGACAGCGCGCCGCCGATCGAGGCCGGCGAGGAGATCATCCGCTGGTGGAAGCAGAAGGGCCGCAATCCCAAGGAAAAGCTGCTGGTCTTTTCGGACGCGATGGACGTCGGCTCGATCGAGGAGACGTATCACCGCTTCGCCGGCCGAGTGCGACTCTCGTTCGGCTGGGGCACCAACCTCACCAATGATTTCGTCGGCTGCACGCCGGACGGATCGGTCGATCTCGATCCGATCTCGATCGTCTGCAAGGTCACCTCGGTCGACGGCCGGCCCGCGGTGAAACTCTCGGACAATCCGGAGAAGAGCACCGGCATCCCGTCCGAGATCGAGCGCTATCTGCGCGTGTTCGGCGATGCCGGCAGGGTCCGCGCCGCCGTGCTGGTTTAAACCGGTTAAGAGGGCCTCACTTTCATCCGGTCGAACCGAGCCTTCTGCTCGTCGCTGAGCGAGCCATAGAAATTGTTGAGGGCGGCCTCGCTCGTCTGCAGCGCCTCCGACATCACCTGCAGACGGTCCTCCATCGCCGCCAGCCGGCCCGTCGGAGTCAAGGTCTGGTCGGGCTGACACTTGGCTTGCAGCATCTTGGCGGAGTCGATCGTGGCCTGGTCGAGCGCCCTCAGCCTGTCGTCCTGATCGGCATTGAGATGCAAGGTGCGTTCGATCCGATCGGTCGGCAGGTCGCTCTTGGTGGGTATCTCGCCCTGGCAGAGGTCGTTGAGATCGTTCGCGGCCTGCGCACCCTTGGCCCGCTCATCGGCGTCGACCGCAATGAAGCGTTCGCGCTGCTCGTCGCTCAGGGACTGATAGAACGCGTCCAGCGCCGGACGGACGGTTTGCACCGCCTTCAGCATCGCGTCGACCCGGGTCCGCATCGCCGCAAGGCGCCCGGTCGGAGTGCTCGGCAATTCGCTCGGACAGGCGCCTTGCAGGACATCGACGGCCTTGACCGACGCGGCTTTCAGGGCATCGAGCAAATCCAGCTGCTTCTGATCCGCCCTGACCTGCTGCGCGATCTTTTGAATCGGGAAATCGGTGAGGCCGCTGGCCTGACCGGAGCAAATCCGCTCGGCGCTCGCCGACGGTGCCGTGGAACCCGTCGTCTGGCTGGTCGTGCGGTCGTAGACGCTTTCGGATCCCGACACCCCCGCATAGGCATAGGCATTTTCGGGCGCATCATATTCCGGCGCGTAGCCGCCATAGATGCCGGCATAGACGTCGTCGAAGGCGTAGGGCCAGAAAGTGTCATAGGCGTAAGGCGAGAAGGTGTAGTCGACAAAGTCCTCGTAGGCATAGGGCCAGAACAGCGGGCCGATAAATCCGAGCACGATGCCGTAGTGGTGGTGGTGATGATGGTGGTCATAGAGGGAGGACTGGGTGAAGCGGCCGCGGAACGTCGATGACGACGTTTCGCCCTGCATCGAGGGCTGCTGGCTGGCGAACACCGGATTTCGGATGATCGGCGCCCTCCGCTGCCCAAGCCCGTTTTGCTCACGCCCCGCGAATTCTCCCTTGTCGCCCTTCATCCCAACCACGCTTTCCCTCGTCGCGGCCGGGCTTTGGCCGATCGTCTCGTGGCCAAAGCCTGGCCGTTGCCGCTCGGCCGTGGTGCCCGACGGGTTGGTGTTTGCATGCTCGAGCGCATGGGCTTCGGCGGGCGCTGTCTTCCCGGCGTGGCGGCTGATCTCGCGCGCCGCCTGCTCCGCCCCGAAACGCTGCGAACCTCTCGATGCGACGGCTCCGCCGTGCGGTCCGCCCCGCCCTGCTGCAAAATGATAAGATGCCTGAGGCGCCCCATGGGAGATGGCAAAGCGTGGGCCACCGCCGTGTGGCATGGTCGTCTCTCGGGCGGGCGCAGCGAAGTGCGGCGCAGCCATAGGCGGCGGCGCAGCGAAGTGTGGCGCAGCCGAAACATGGGGCATGGCCGGCGCCGCATGCGGCATCGCAGGCGCCATGCGAGGCCCGCCACCGCCTTGCCCGCCACGGCCCGGCTGGGCCGGCGCAGCGCTCACCGGGACAGAGATGAAAAAAGCCGCAGCCACGGCGGCGCGGTACAGGAGCCGCGACATGACATCCTCCAGAATTATCCTGTTCAGGTTGAAATGCGCCCCTGCTCGGTATCGTTCCGAGCTGCCTGCGCGAGATTTGCTCACGCAAACGTCATTGATCCTCTCCGCACCCATGGCGGCCCCGGCCCGAACATCCCGGGAATAAACCCCGCCCTCTCCCGATCACCTCGTCGGCACCCAATCACGGGCCCAATGGAGAGAGCGCGATGAGCGATCACGATCACACCCACAACGACCAAGAGCGCGGCTTAAGCCGCCGCAAGGTGCTGGAATGCATGACTTGGGCCGGCACCGGCGTCCTCTGGACCATCTCGGGCGGGGTGCCCCACTCGCTTGGCCTGGTGGAAGCCGCCAATGCCGCCGAGACGAACGGAATGACCTTCATGCAGATTTCCGACAGCCATGTCGGCTTCGACAAGCCGGCAAACCCGAACGCGCTCGGCACGCTCGAAGAGGCGATCAACAAGGTGAAGGCAATGGCGAAGAAGCCTTCCTTCATGATCCACACCGGCGACATCTCGCACCTGTCCAAGGCCGCCGAGTTCGATGACGCCGACCGCATCATCTCGCAGTCCAAGCTCGACGTGCACTACGTGCCCGGCGAGCACGACTTCCTCGACGAGGAGATCAAGTTCTACCGGGAGCGTTACGGCAAGGGCACCAAAGGCGCCGGCTACTACTCCTTCGACGCCAACGGCGTGCATTTCGTCGGGCTCGTCAATGTCGTCGACCTGAAGGCCGGCGGCCTCGGCAACCTCGGTGCCGAGCAGCTCGCCTGGCTCGCCGACGATCTGAAAGGCAAGTCGAAATCGACGCCCGTCGTTCTCTTCGCGCACATTCCGCTCTGGACCGTGTATCCGGAATGGGGCTGGGGCACCGAGGACGGCGCACGCGCGCTAGAGCTCGTCAAGGGCTTCGGCTCGGTGACCGTGCTGAACGGCCACATCCATCAGGTCATGCAGAAGGTCGAGGGCAACGTCACCTTCCACACCGCCCGCTCGACCGCCTTCCCGCAGCCGGCGCCGGGCACCGCTGCCTCGCCCGGCCCGATGAAGGTCGACGACGCCAAGCTTCGCAGCGTGCTCGGCATCGCCAGCATCGACTTCAAGCAGGGCCAGGAAAAGCTCGCCATCATCGACACGCCGCTGGCCGGCTAGGGAATTTTGCAAAATGACCACAACCTTGCTCCGCAGCCTCGCGCTAGCTGCGGCGTTGCTCCTTGCCCCCGGCCTTCGCGCGCATGCCGAGGAGATCAAGGTCACGATCGACAACTTCACCTTCTCGCCGGCCGAGCTGAAGGTGAAGGTCGGCGACACCGTCACCTGGACCAACCACGACGATATTCCGCACACCGTGGTTTCCGCAGGCAAGTTCCGCTCCAAGACCATGGATACCGACAATAGCTTCTCGTTCACCTTCATTTCCGCGGGTGACTACAAGTATTTCTGCTCGCTGCACCCGCACATGACCGGGATGATCAAGGTTGAGTAGCGGCCAAATCCAAGGCATCACCATAACGCCCGGCCAATGGCTTTCCGCCGGCCGGGCGGATGCGCCTTCTGCGAAGGTCGCACAGGCAAAGGTCGGGCAAGCAGCGATGCCGGCGGATTCAACGGAACACGACCCGCAACGGGCACAGCGTTTTCGCGAGGCGGCGTTGCCGCACCTCGATGACGTCTATACGCTGGCGCGCTATCTGCTCCGCAACGCCGCCGACGCCGAGGACGCGGTGCAGGAATGTTACCTGCGCGCGCTGAAGCATTTCGATACGTATCGCGGACCGGCGATGAAGCCGTGGCTGTTCGCGATCCTGCGCAACGTCTGCCGCGCGGAATATGCCAGGCGCGTTGCGGCACCGAGCGCGACGATCGACGCGCCGGAAGCCACCGAGCAGACGCCGCTATGGCACGAGGAGCAGCAGACGCCGGAAGCCGCGCTCCTGCGCGAACGCGACGCCTCGGCGATCCGCCGCCTGGTCGATACGCTGGCCGAGCCTTTCAGGGAGACGTTCGTGTTGCGCGAAATCAACGATCTTTCTTACCGCGAGATTGCGGACGCGGTCGGCGCCCCCGTCGGTACGGTGATGTCCCGTCTCGCACGCGCCCGCGCCATGCTGCGCTCGGCATGGCTTGCGGAACAGGAGCAATCGAAATGACCTGCGACGAGGCAAGGATCCTTCTTCACGCGCTGATTGATGGCGAGCTCGACGCGGGCCACGCGCGCGAGGTCGAAACGCATGTCGCGACCTGCCCGTCCTGCGCGGCGGAGCTTTCCGCCCATCGCCAGATGCGCGAGGCGATGAGCAAAGCCGATCTGCGCTTCACGGCGCCGGCAAGCCTGCGCCGGCGCATCGACGCGGCGCTGCCCGGGACCTTGGCCAAACCCGCAGCCACGCCGTCGAACATCGTACCGCTTGCAAGCCGCCGCTCGATGCTGCGCGGCTTTGCGTTCGGCTCCGCGCTGTCGGCACTCGCTGCAACCCTCGTGGTTGGCGTCGTGCTGCGCAACGACGACCGGCAGCTCATCGAATCCGAGATCGTCTCCGCGCATCTGCGCTCGCTGCAGCCAGGCCATCTGATCGACGTGGTTTCCACTGACCAGCACACCGTTAAACCCTGGTTCAACGGCAAGCTCGACGTCTCGCCACCGGTGACCGACCTCACCGCGCAGGGCTTTACCCTGATCGGCGGCCGGCTCGATTATGTCGATGCGCGCGCCATCGGCGCCGTCGTCTACAAGCGCCGCGCGCACATCATCAATCTGTTCGTGGCGCAGACTTCGAGCACGGCGCGGCAGCCGGCCAGGACCGAAACGATCCAGGGTTTCAACATCCGCCGCTGGAGCGACCGCGGCATGAACTTCTGGGCCGTCAGCGACATCGGCGCCGATGAGCTCGCCGAGTTCGGCGACAAGTTCGAGGCGGCGACGCAGGCGAACAAGGAGGGGTAGCGCTAAGAGCGGACTGACGACAGCCGATCCGCCAATTTGGCGATCCGGCGCGCTGGAAAATTTGCGGGTTTCCCGCTATATTCCAAATCATGGGACGCAATGAAGTCATCGCCCGACTGAAGAAAACCGAGCCTGCCCTGCGGGCGTTCGGCGTCGGCGGGCTTTATCTGTTTGGAGCGTACGCACGCGATGAAGCAGACCCCGACTCAGACGTTGATGTCTTTGTCGATCCCGCACCGGACAAGGCCTTCGGCTTCGCTCCATTCATGGACGCCTATGAAACGCTCCAGCAAGCCATCGGAGGCAAGCTTGACTACGGCACCCGAACGGGACTGCACCCACTCTTGCGCGCCGATATTGAACGTGAGGCCGTCCGGATCTTTTGATGACACCGCGTTCCTTCCGGATCAGGCTCGTCGACATTCGGGAGGAGATTGCCGGCATCCGGGGGCTCACCAAGGACCAAACAGCCGAGTCTTTCGGTACGAGTTGGGTCATGAGGCGAGCCATCGAGCACGCGTTCTAATTATAGCAGAAGCCGCCAAACACATTCCCAATGAGCTAAAAGAGACCCGACCTGAAGTTCCGTGGAAAAGAATTCACGGCCTCGGAAATATGCTGCGCCACGAATACCGCAGGATTGATTCCGACATCCTCTGGTCGGTCATCAGCGAAAATCTGGATGATCTCGACAGGGCCATCGAAGCGTTGCTCAAGGAGCAACCGGAATAGGCCCGTTACGCCGATTTCCTCACTGCGTTATCCACCAGCGTCTTGCCGAGCGACCAGATCGCGCCGGGGACCTTGTGGCTGCCGGCGATCACGGTGTCGAAGGCGGTCTCGATCCAGCGGCAATCGTCTTCGCTAATGGTGAGCGAGTCGATGCGGCACCTTGATATTTGTATCATCTGATGATACAGAGCACCGCGTGATCAAAACCTTTCGGGACAAGACCACCGAAGCCCTGTTCGAGGGAGAGAACCCGAAGGGGTTTCCTGCCGATCTAGTGAAGGTGGCTCGCCGGAAATTGCGTTATCTTCATGCCGCGGCCACGCTCAAAGACCTGAGGGCACCGCCGGGCAATCGGCTTGAGGCATTGTCAGGTGATCGGAAGGGCCAGCACTGCATCCGGATCAACGATCAATTCCGGGTGTGCTTCATTTGGACGGAGGAAGGTCCGGCCGAGGTTGAGATCGTGGATTATCACTGAATGAGAATGCGATGGCCAAGAAGCTGAAGCCGATGCATCCCGGCGAGGTCCTGCGGGAGGAATTCCTGGTGCCGCTCAAGATGTCGGCGGGCGCCCTCGCCAAGGCCTGCGGCTTGCCGCGCACCCGGATCGAGCGCATCGCCGGCGAGCAGACCGGCATCACCGCCGATACCGCGCTGCGGCTCGGCAAAGCGCTCGGCACGACGGCACAGCTTTGGCTCAATCTGCAGAACGACCATGACATTCAGATCGCCAGGCGCGATCTCGGCAAGATTCTCGACCGCATCGAGACCGTAAACAAGCCAGAGGCGGCTTGACAGACCGCCCGTTACGCCGATTTCCTCACTGCGTTATCCACCAGCGTCTTGCCGAGCGACCAGATCGCGCCGGGGACCTTGTGGCTGCCGGCGATCACGGTGTCGAAGGCGGTCTCGATCCAGCGGCAATCGTCTTCGGTGATGGTGAGCGAGGGCAATAGCTTGATGGTGTGGCTGCCATGCCCCGCAACCTGGGTGAGGATCTTGTGGTCCTTGAACAGCGGCACGGTGATGAGCTGGCAGAACAAGCCCTTGTTGGCGGTCTCCAGCACGTTCCAGGAGGCCTTCAGCCGCAGTGATTTCGGCGGACCGAACTCGACGCCGATCATCAGCCCCTTGCCGCGCACCTCCTTCATCAGTTCATAGCCCGGCACCATGCGCGTCAGCGCAAGGCGAAGTTCGGCGCCGCGCTTGGCGGCCTGCTCGACCAGCTTCTCGGACTCGATGACTTCGAGCGTGGCAATGCCGGCGGCCATCGCGAGATCGTTCTTCGCAAAGGTCGAGCCGTGCACGACGGCGCGGTCCATCTGGTTGAAGATCTTGTCGAAGATGTTCTTCCGCGTCAGCAGCGCGCCGACCGGCACATGGCCGCCGGAGAGCGCTTTCGCGAGCAGCACCATGTCGGGCTCGACATTCCAGTGCTCGATGGCGAGGAAGCGGCCGGTGCGGCCGATGCCGGTCTGGATCTCGTCGGCGATGAAGAGCGTGCCGTATTTCCTGCAGAGCGCGGCCGCACCCGGCAGGAATTCGTCGGTCGGCATGTTGACGCCCTTGCCCTGGATCGGCTCGACGATGAAGGCGGCGACCTCGCGCGATGACAGCGCCTGCTCGAGCGCTGCGAGATCGTTGAACGGGATCGCCGTGCATCCCGGCAACAGCGGCTCGAAGCCGGAGCGGAAATTCGAATCATCCGTCAGCGACAACGCGCCGTAGGACAGGCCGTGGAAGGAATGCGCACAGTGCACGATGCCGGGCCGGCCGGTCGCGCCGCGCGCGAATTTGATCGCGGCTTCCACCGTCTCGGCGCCGGAATTGGCGAAGAACACCTTGTCCAGATATGGCACATATTTCAGCAGGCGTTCGGCGAGCACGCCCGCCAGCGTCGAGACGTCGAGCTGCACGAGATTGGGCAGGTCGCTGTCGAGCACGCTCTTGAGCGCGGCGCGCAGCACCGGGTGATTGCGGCCGATCGCAAAAACGCCAAAACCGCTCAATAGGTCGAGGTAGCGTATATTGTCCCGATCGTAGAGGTACTGGCCTTGTCCCTTCTGGAAACCCACGTCGTAGCCGATCGTCTTGAGGACACGCACCAACTGCTCGTTCAAGTGGCGCGCATGCATGGAGCTGCGCTGCGCCTGCCGCTGCGCGAACATCTCGGAAACGTCCAGATTGGAACTTAGCATCGGCTACATACTTCGGTTGAAGGCCACGTCGTCAACTGAAAACCCGCAATGCGGCGTTTTGCCCCCATTCCCACCACCAACGCAAGCACAGGTTTGAGCCATGTTGCACTGCCAACGAAACATCGTGAAATCGGCCCTTTTCGTCTCCGTATTGTTACTGGGAACCGACTTGCGCGCTGCTTGGGCGGCGGATCCGACGGGCGACTGGCGCGTCGCCGAGGGTGTTGCCGATATCCGCGTCGCGCAGTGCAACGGCAGCATGTGGGGCGTCGTGGCCTGGGAAAAACAGCCCGGCGGTCGGGATGCCAACAATCCCGATCCGGCGAAGAAGAGCCGGCCGACATTGGGCATGCCGATCCTGATCGACATGAAGAAGAAGCCCGGCACCGATTCCTGGGAAGGCCAAGTCTACAATGCCAAGGACGGCCAGACCTACTCCTCCTCGATTGCGCTGGCCGGCCCGGACCAGCTTGAAATCAAGGGCTGCGTGCTCGGCTTCCTCTGCGGCGGCGAGACCTGGACGCGCGTCGGTCCGCCAATCCCCTCGAGCGTCGCCAACAGCATGGCCAAGGAATCGGTCAAGGGAACGGCGCCGAAGTCGGTGGCTGCGGCCAATCCGCCGGCCGCAAAGACCGGCGCGGCAACCGCACCGGGCGCCAAAGGCCATGCTCAGCCGGCCGATGCTGTCGGCGATATCTGCCTACTTCCCGATGTCGCGCGGTTTGCCCATTAGCGCGGGCTGGAACAGCAGCACGGCCGCGAGCGTGGTCACAAGCGAGAGCGCAAGCAGCTTGCCCATGCTCGAGGTGCCGGGATGAGACGAGAGCCACAGGCTGCCGAACGCGGTCGCCGTCGTCAGCGCGCTGAAAAAGATCGCGCGCGTGAGTGACGACTGCAACAGGTTCGTCCTGCCCGAGCGCCACGCCACTATATAATAAATCTTAAAAGCGACGCCGATGCCGAGCAGGAGCGGCAGCGCGACGATGTTGGCGAAATTGAGCGGCAGCTTGATCAGCACGCAGATTTCCATCGTCACCGCGCCGGCGACCAGCAGCGGCACCAAGGTCATGAGCACGTCGGTGATCCGTCGCAGCGTGATCCACAGGATGATGCTGATCACAAGCAGCGCATAGATACCGGCATGGATGAATGCCTCCACCACGGTATCGCCCGATTTGAGGATCGACACCGGGCCGCCGATGGCGGTGGGCTCTGCCGCCAGCACCGCGGTGGCGAACCGGCGCAAATTGTCATTGTCGTTGGGATCGCCCTTGGGCAGCGCCTCGACCCGCATCAGGCCGTCCTTGGTCTTCCAGGCGCGAACGATGTCGTCGGGCAATGTCTGCAGGCTGATCGCTTGCGCCTGCAGCGTATTCTTCAGCTGGTCGAGCACGATATTCAGGGGATCGACGAAGATCGCCTGCGCCTTGTCGCGCGTGGCCTCGGTCGAATTGGCGAGCTTCTCCAGTGCATCAGCAAGTCTTCGGCAGGCGAGCGCGCCCGGGCCCTGTCCGTCGCCGGCATTGCGGCGCAGGCTGTCGACGGAGCTCTTCAGCGAATCCACGTTCTCCTGGTCCGACGGCGGCGCGTCGATCGAATCCGGATTGAGCGCAGGACCCAGCACCTTGGCGCCCTGCGCGATCAGCTTGAGCTTGGCCGGCTGGTCATCCGGCACGAAGCTGTCGAGCCATTGCACGCGCAGCACCTCCGGCAATTTCTCGAGCTTGTCCGCGATCTTCCTGGCGTCCGCGTCCGAATTGGTCATCACGTCGATGGCGTTGGCGCCGGTGTTGGGATCCTTGCGCAAATCGAGGAAGGTCGCGATCGACTCCGCCTTCGGGTTGCGCAGGTTCATCGGATTGAAATCAAACTTCATGAAATAGAGCAGCGGCAGGCCCGCTACCGCGATCGCGAGCGTGCCGGCGACGATGGCGACGCGATGATTTTCCAGGAAGCGATCGACGGGCGCGAGGAAGGCGTAGCCGACGGGCTCCAATTCGCCGGGCGGATTGATCAGCTTCAGGATCGCCGGCAGCACCGTGATCGAAGACAGGAACGCGATCAGCATGCCGGCGCCGGCGATCTCGCCAAGCTCGGAAATGCCCTTGTAGTCGGTCGGCAGGAAGCAGAGGAAGCCGGCTGCGGTCGCCATCGCGGCGAGCGAGAGCGGCACGGCCGCGCGCCGCGCCGCCTCTTCCAGGGCCTCGGCGAGATTATCGTTCTTGAAGCGCTCGGAGCGATAGCGGACGCTGAACTGGATGCCGAAGTCCACGCCAAGGCCGATGAACAGCACCGCGAAGGCGACCGACAGCAGGTTGAGGGAGCCCACCAGCCACAGGCCGACCGCGGTCGTGAGCGACAGGCCGACGAACAGATTGGCGAACACGGCAAAGATGATCTTCGCCGAATGCAGCGCCAGCCACAGGATGATCAGCACCACGATGACGGTGCCGACGGCGTTGGTGATCGCGCCGTCCTGGACCGTGGCGTATTCCTCGTTGGCGATCGGAATCGGCCCGGTCAGCCGCACCCGCGCCTGATATTTTCCGGCAAAGTCGAGATCGCCGGCAGCCTTGCGGATCGCGTCGGTCGCGTCCTTGCCGGGCTCCAGCGCGCTGTAGTCGATGACCGGCTTGAACTCGATAAAGGCGCGCTTGTCGGCCTCCTGCAGCGGCTTGTCGCTGACGAGCTGGCGCCAGGAGAAATTCGCCGTGCCTTTGTTCAGCACGTCCTCGACCGTCTGGGCGATCTGGTTGAAGGGCCGCGCGGTACTGTCGAGCTTGACCTCGCCGCGCTTGACCCCGGCAAGCCCCGTCTCCAGCGCCCCGGTCAGGCCGCGGATCGAGGGGTCGCCCGCCATGATCTCGATCAGCGGAGCGGCTTTCTCGAACTGGCCGGTGACCTCGGCGACCTCCTGGGTCGGCAGGAACAGCAGCCCGTTCTTCTCGAAGAACTCGCCGGAGCCGAGCGGCTGCATCGAGATGAAGTTCTTCCTGTCGTCCTTGAGCCTGGCCTCCAGCGCCGCGGCTGCCGCGCTGGTCAGCTCCGGGGTCGGCGCCTCGACCACGGCAAGGATGGTGCTGTCGCGATCGAACTCCCTGTCGAACTGCACGTCGCGCTGGCGCCAGTCCATCTTGTCGGAGATCAGCGTGTTGATGTCGGTGTTGATGGCGAAATGCTGGGAGGTGTAGTAGCCCGCCCCAACCGCGAGCAGGAGCCCGACCACCACCGTGAGCGTGGCAAAGCGGGTCGAGGCTTTGACGATCGAGACGACAATACTTGTCAGCACATCTAATCTTTCTAATGTTAACGGTTTTTCGGAAACGCTTGCGTTCTGAAGCGGTGTCCGATCTCCCGGCTAACCTTTCGGCCTTAGGAATTTCCAAGGAAGCACAGAAATATAAGCGCGGCACTGGGCGGTCCGCGCTGCGCGCTGTAGAGCCGGGAAGTCCGGCTGTATAGCCGGGAAACTAAGGTCGTAAAGTGACGAAGGAGTGAGACGCAAAGCTTCATTTTCCTCGATCCGCTTGTCAGTAACATGGTACCGTCCGGGGGTCTCAGATACCGGTTTCCATGGGCGCTCGGGGAACTATCGGGTCGCGCCGCCTTTTCCAGCCGCGGAATTTTTGACACAAAGCCTTGGGCCCCCGCCCTTTCAGTACTGGGGGCCATCAAGGCAATGGCGCGGATATTGCACAAATCCGGCCCCTGGGCGGTATTTGGCGACTGAATGCGAGGAAAATTGAGTAACGGACGTCCCATGGAAGTGTTTTTGGCCCAACCGCGCGGCTTCTGCGCCGGCGTGGTGCGGGCGATCGAAATCGTCGAGCGCGCCCTCGAGAAATACGGGCCGCCGGTCTATGTGCGCCATGAGATCGTGCACAACAAATACGTGGTCGAGAGCCTGAAGAACAAGGGCGCGATCTTCGTCGAGGACCTCTCCGAAGTGCCGCCCAGGGCCGTCACGGTGTTCTCGGCCCATGGCGTGGCGCGGACGGTGGAGGAGGAAGCGGCGGCGCGGGATTTGCCGGTGCTCAACGCCACCTGCCCCCTGGTCACGAAAGTCCATAATCAGGGCAAGCGGTACATGTCGAAAGGCCGTTCCCTGATCCTGATCGGCCATGCCGGCCACCCCGAGGTCGAGGGCACGATGGGCCAGGTTACCGGCCCCGTTCTGCTGGTGCAGGACGTGGACGATGTGGCGGCGCTGACCCTGCCCGCCGAAACGCCGGTGGCTTATATCACCCAGACCACCCTCAGCGTCGACGACACCAAGGACATCATCGCGGCTCTTCACGGGCGTTTTACAGATATTCAAGGCCCGGATATCAGGGATATCTGCTATGCGACACAGAACCGGCAATCTGCGGTAAGGGACCTGAGCAAGCTTGTGGATGTTATATTGGTGGTGGGCGCCGCCAATAGTTCCAATTCCAACCGGCTGCGCGAAATCGGCACCGAGGCCGGGATCGCGAGCTATCTCATCGCTGACGGCAGCGAGCTCGATCCGGACTGGCTGAAGAACGCCAGGGCCGTCGGGATCACTGCCGGTGCGTCGGCGCCGGAGGTTCTGGTGGATGACGTCATCGAGGCGCTCAGGCGGATCGGACCGGTGTCGGTCGCGGTGCTGCCGGGCCGGGAAGAAAATATCGAGTTCAGGCTGCCCGCAGAACTGGCGGCGGTCTGAGTAACAGCCTTCCGGGACCAAAAGTCACCAAAAAGCCTTAGGCGACCAAAAGTCTCAGGCGACCAGGGCGACCAGAAAGTCTTCGGGGACCAAAGAGAAAGTACGTAATGGCCATACCCTTCTTCAAGGAACTGCGGATCGGCGGCTATCTGCTCAAGCAGAAGCTGCTGGGACGCAAGCGTTATCCGCTGGTGCTGATGCTGGAGCCGTTGTTCCGTTGCAACCTCGCCTGCGTCGGCTGCGGCAAGATCGACTATCCCGATGCCATCCTCAACCGCCGCATGACGGCGCAGGAGTGCTGGGACGCGGCGGACGAATGCGGGGCGCCGATGGTGGCGATCCCCGGCGGCGAGCCGCTGATCCACAAGGAGATCGGAGAGATCGTGCGCGGCCTCGTCGCGCGCAAGAAATTCGTCTCGCTCTGCACCAATGCGCTGCTGCTCGAGAAGAAGCTCGACCTGTTCGAGCCGTCGCCCTACCTGTTCTTCTCGGTGCATCTGGACGGGCTGAAGGACCATCACGACAAGGCGGTGTCGCAGAAGGGCGTGTTCGACCGTGCGGTGTCGGCGATCCGGGCAGCGAAGGCGCGTGGCTTCACCGTCAACGTCAATGCCACCATCTTCGACAACCATCCGGCGGAAGAGATCGCAAAATTCCTCGACTTCACCACCGAGCTCGGGGTCGGCGTGTCGATGTCGCCGGGCTACGCCTATGAACGTGCGCCCGACCAGGAGCACTTCCTCAACCGCACCAAGACCAAGAAGTTGTTCCGCGACGTCTTCGCGCGCGGCAAGGGCAAGAAGTGGAATTTCATGCATTCCGGCCTGTTCCTCGATTTCCTGGCCGGCAACCAGGAATACGAGTGCGCGCCCTGGGGCATGCCGGCCCGCAACATCTTCGGCTGGCAGAAGCCCTGCTACCTGCTCGGCGAAGGCTATGCCAAGACCTTCAAGGAGCTGATGGAGACCACCGACTGGGACTCCTACGGCACCGGCAAGTATGAGAAGTGCGCGGATTGTATGGCCCATTGCGGCTACGAGCCGACGGCGGCGACGGCGGCGCTGAACAACCCGCTGAAGGCGATGTGGGTGGCGCTGCGCGGCATCAGGACCGAAGGCCCGATGGCACCGGAGATCGACCTCTCCAAGCAGCGCCCGGCGCAGTACATCTTCTCAGAGCAGGTCCAGAAGAAGCTCTCAGAAATTCGCCGCGACGAGGCCCTCGCCGCCAAGCAGAAAGCTTCGACAGCCGCGTAGGCTCCGCAGCGCGCGATTGAAATCGATCCCGGTCGAGACCAACGCGCGCAGCGAGCGCGGATTGCGCACCACGCCCGTCAGTACCTTGCGCAGATCGATATCGCCATTCGGCTTGAGCGCAGCCATGGCCAGTGCCGGCAAGGCGCGGTGGGCGGGATCGCTCACCACGCGAAGCGCAGCAAACGGCAACCCGGCACGAGCGGCGTATTCAGCGGCGATGTGACTTTCCATGTCGACGGCGGCTGCACCGGTCT
>JAFAUV010000067.1 GCA_019243075.1 Bradyrhizobium sp. | reverse complement strand
GCAGACGCCGAGCAGGCGGATGTTTTCAGTGATGATCGGCCAGGCCTTGGCGTTGGGCGAGATGGTGCCGAACATGATGTCGGAATGGCCGCCGATATACTTGGTGCCGGCCTGCATGCTGATGTCGACGCCCAATTCCAGCGAGCGGTGATAGAGCGGCGTCGCCCAGGTGTTGTCGTCGATGACCAGCGCGCCGTGCCCATGCGCCACCGCTGCTATTGCTGGAATGTCCGGCATCTCGAAGGACTGCGAGCCAGGCGCTTCGACCAGCACCGCACGGGTGTTCGGCTTGAACAGCTTTTCGATTTCCGCACCGATCAGCGGATCGAAATAGGTGGGTTCGACGCCATAGCGCGCCAGCATGCCCTGACAGAAATTGCGCGTCGGCCGGTAGGCATTGTCGCAGAAGCGGATGGGGTCGCCGGCCTTCGCAATCGCGAGCAGGGTGGTGGAAATCGCCGACAGGCCGGACGGCACCAGCCCGACGCCGGCGCATTGCGGTCCCTCGAGCGCCATCAGCACGTCCTGCAGCGCGCGCGTGGTCGGCGTGCCATGGCGGCCGTACTGGAACTCGCCGCGATGGGCGTGCAAATCCTCCGCCGTCGGGTAGAGCACGGTGGAACCGTGGAAGACGGGCGGATTGACAAAGCCCTTTTGCGCCTTGGTGTCGCGACCTGCCGTCACCAGACGGGTCTCTGCTGCTTGCGGGTTTTGCGCGCCTTGCGGTTGTGAAGAATCCATGCCCTCAGCCGTTATTGCTTTGATTTTATTGCTGCCGGCCTCGTTTTGACCTTGTCTTGACGTCTTCTTGGCCGCAGCTTCTGCTGCGTCGGACCGGGGCCGTTAATAACAGGACAAGGAAGAGCCGCGTCAACCCCTTGACCCGGCCCGCCAGTCGTTCTGTGATGTCTTTGAGCTATTCTGTCGCCGCACGTTGAGGGGCTTGCCGCGACTTCCGATCCTTACTTTGGCCGATGGCGCTACCTTTTGCGGTATGGCGCTTGCATCGGGGGATCATTAGGGGTGGGCCCAGCACGCGTTGCGCGACAAGCAGCGAACGATCCCAGCACGAGCTCTCGTAATCGACCTTCAAAGAACTCCTTGAAAGGCCTAGCCATGAAACGCGTATCTCTGGCACTTAGTTTTGCCGTTGCCGCCGGTCTCGCAGCCCAGCCTGTGAGCGCCCAAACGCTGAAGGCGGTCAAGGACCGCGGCCAGTTGTCCTGCGGCGTGAGCCAGGGACTGCCGGGCTTCTCGTCGCCCGACGACAAGGGCAACTGGACCTGCATCGACGTCGACATCTGCCGCGCCATTGCGGCGGCGATCTTCGACGATCCGACCAAGATCAAGTTCGTGCCGCTGTCGGCCAAGGACCGCTTCACCGCGCTGCAGTCCGGCGAAATCGACGTGCTGTCGCGCAACACGACCTGGACATTGTCGCGCGACACCACGCTCGGCGCCAACTTCACCGGCGTGACCTATTATGACGGACAGGGTTTTCTGGTTAAGAAGTCGCTCAAGGTAAATTCCGCGCTCGAGCTTTCCAGCGCCTCGGTCTGCGTGCAGACCGGCACCACGACGGAGCAGAATCTCGCCGACTACTTCAAGGGCAACAACATGAAGTATGAGGTGATCGCCTTCACCACCGCCGACGAGACCGTGAAAGCCTACGAGGCCGGCCGCTGCGACGTGTTCACGTCCGACGTCTCGCAGCTCTATGCCGAGCGGCTCAAGCTCGCCAACCCCGCCGACCATGTGGTGCTGCCGGAGGTGATCTCCAAGGAGCCGCTGGGGCCGATGGTGCGCCATGGCGACGACCAGTGGTTCGACATCGTGAAATGGGTGCTGTTTGCCATGGTCGATGCCGAGGAACTCGGCGTCACCCAGAAGAATGCCGACGAGATGGCAAAATCGGACAAACCCGACCTCAAACGCGCTTTCGGCACCGACGGCAATCTCGGCGAACAGCTCGGCCTCACCAAGGACTGGTTCGGCCGCATCATCAAGGCCGTGGGCAATTACGGCGAAGCCTATGACCGCAATGTCGGCGCCGGCTCCAAGCTGCAGATCGCGCGCGGCTTGAACCAGCTCTGGAACAAGGGCGGCATCCAGTACGCGCCGCCGATCCGCTGAGTTTGCGCCTCGCGCGACGAAGCTGCGATGAGTATCGAATCCCGGTCACCCCCGCCACAGCTCGCGCTCCGGCTGAAACGCGCACTCGGCGGCCGGGCCGGCTGGGGCGGCTTTGTGCTGCAAATCCTGTTCGTGCTGATGCTGGCCTGGATCGGCTACGAGATCTTCGTCAACGCCCGCGCCAACCTGGCAAACCAGCGCATCACCTCCGGTTTCGGTTTTCTCAACAACACCGCGGGTTTTGACGTCAGCCAGACCCTGATTCCCTACAGCGGGTCCGACACTTATACCCGCGTCTTCCTGGTCGGCCTGCTCAATACCATCCTGGTCTCGGCGATCGGCATCGTCGTCGCCACCATGATCGGCTTCATCGTGGCGCTGGGGCGGCTGTCGCCGAACTGGCTGCTGTCGCGGGTGGCCGGCGGCTATGTCGAGCTGATCCGCAACCTGCCGCTCTTGTTCCAGATGCTGTTCTGGTATCTTGCGGTGCTCGCGGCGCTGCCCGGACCGCGGCAGAGCATCTCGCTGTTCGGCGCGTTCTTTCTCAGCAACCGCGGCCTGATCATTCCGCGGCCGATCGCGCAAGCAGGGCTCGATCCCTTCCTGGTGGCGCTGCTCCTTGCCGTGGCCGCTTCCATCATCCTCCATCATCAGGCGCGGCGGCAATTGTTCGAGAAAGGCAAGGCGATCAAGGTCTGGCCCATCGTGCTGGGCCTGCTGATCGGCCTGCCGCTTCTGACCGTGCTCTGGTTCGGCGTGCCCTTCACCGTCGAGATGCCCGAGCTGAAAGGCTTCAATTTCGCCGGCGGGGTGCGCGTCATTCCCGAACTCGTCGCGCTCGTGGTGGCGCTGTCGACCTATACGGCGGCGTTCATCGCGGAAATCGTCCGCGCCGGCATCCTGTCGGTGCACAGCGGGCAGATGGAGGCGGGGCTGTCGCTCGGGCTCGGGCGCGGCTCCGCGCTGCGGCTGATCGTGATCCCGCAGGCGATGCGCGTGATCCTGCCGCCGCTCACCAACCAGTATCTCAATTTGACCAAAAACTCCTCGCTCGCCGTCGCGATCGGCTATCCCGATCTGGTTTCCGTGTTCGCGGGCACGACGCTGAGCCAGACCGGCCAGGCGATCGAGATCATCGCCATCACCATGGGCGTCTATCTCGCGCTGTCGCTGCTGACCAGCGCGATCATGAGCTTCTACAATTGGCGGCTGAACCGGAGTTTCGGCGCATGACCGACCTCGCCATGGCCAACTTCGTGCGCAAGGATCTCGTGGCCGAGCGTCCGGCGCCGGTCCCGACCACCGGCTTCGTCGGCTTCGTGCGCACGCGGCTCCTGGACTCGCCGACCAACATCCTGTTGACCATCCTGGGTGCGCTGCTGATCTGGTTCACGGTGGTGCCGGCGCTGAAATTCCTGCTGGTCGACGCGGTCTGGCATGGCCAAGACCGCAATGCGTGCCTGGAGCAGAATGCGGGACATAGGGTCGGCGCCTGCTGGCCCTATATCGCGGCGAAATTCGACCAGCTCATCTACGGCTTTTACCCGCCGGCCGAGCGCTGGCGCGTCAACCTGACCTTCCTGCTCGGCGCGCTGTTGCTGCTGCCGCTCCTGATCCCGCGACTGCCGGCGAAGACTCTGAACGCCTCGCTGTTCTTCCTCGCCTTTCCCGTGGTGGCGTTCTTCCTGCTCCATGGCGGCGGGCTCGCTGGCTTTGGCGTCAGCTGGGCCGCCAATCTTTTGTCGGGACTGGCCGATAGCTTTGACGCCGCCGGCAATGCGCTGACCCGGCTCGGTGGCTCCGAGGCCGTGATCGGGCCGCTGTTGTGGGGGCTCGGAAAGCTCGTGGTCCTGATCGGCGAGGCGATAGCGCTGGTGATCCGGCCGCTGACCTATCTGCGCGAGGTCATGCTGGCCTCCGGCAAGCTGGTATGGGCTGACCTTGCCCTCACGGCAATGATCGGCTCGGCGCTGGTCTTCTATTCTGGCGGAGGATGGCGCAGCGGATGGCGGCCGCTGATCGCAAGCCTCGCCACCTTTACCGGCATCGCCATCGTGATCGCGGCGATGGGGCTCGATCGCGGCGGATTGCCGGTGGTCGACACCCGGCTCTGGGGCGGACTATTGGTGACCATGGTGATCGCAGTCGTCGGCATCGCAGCCTCGATGCCGATCGGCATCGCGCTGGCGCTGGGACGGCGCTCGACCATCCCGCTGATCCGCATCTTCTCGATCGCGTTCATCGAGTTCTGGCGCGGCGTGCCGCTGATCACGGTGCTGTTCTTTGCAACCTACATGCTGCCCCTGTTCCTGCCCGGCAATTTCACCGTCGACGGCCTGGTGCGCGCGCTGATCGGCACGGCGCTGTTTGCCGGCGCCTATCAGGCCGAGGTGGTGCGCGGCGGCTTGCAGGCCATTCCGCGCGGGCAGGGCGAGGCGGCAAGCGCGCTCGGACTGTCGTGGTGGAAGACGACGTTCCTGATCGTGCTGCCGCAGGCGTTGCGGCATGTCATTCCCGGCCTCGTCAACAGCTTCATTGCGCTGTTCAAGGACACCTCGCTGGTCTCGATCGTGGCACTGTTCGATCTGCTGGGATCGATGCGCGCGTCGTTCTCGGATCCGAACTGGGCGACGCCGACGACGCTGTTCACGGGCTTCGCCTTCACCGGCATGATCTATTTCGCGTTCTGTTTCGGCATGTCGCGCTATTCGCTGTTCATCGAGGGCCGGCTGAACGCGCATCGGCGCAATTGACGGGGACCGCCATGGCTGAAAACTCGATGGTCAGCATTGCCCGCCTCAACAAATGGTACGGCGATTTCCACGTGCTCCGCGACATCGATCTTGCGGTCGGCAAGGGCGAGCGGATCGTGATCTGCGGCCCGTCGGGCTCGGGCAAGTCGACCCTGATCCGCTGCATCAACGCGCTGGAGGAATTCCAGGAAGGCGAGATCG
>JAFAUV010000176.1 GCA_019243075.1 Bradyrhizobium sp. | reverse complement strand
GTGAAGCAGCAGCAGGAGATGATGGAGATCTACAAGAAGGAGAAGATCAACCCGATCGCGGGCTGTCTTCCCGTCGCGATCCAGATCCCGGTGTTCTTCTCGCTCTACAAGGTCTTGTTCGTTACCATCGAGATGCGGCACGCGCCGTTCTATGGCTGGATCAAGGATCTTTCGGCGCCCGATCCGACCAACCTGTTCACCCTGTTCGGCCTGCTGCATTACGACCCGACACAGCTTCCGGTGTTCGGCCACTATCTCGCGCTCGGCATCTGGCCGATCATCATGGGCGTCACGATGTGGTTCCAGATGAAGCTCAATCCGACGCCGCCGGATCCGACGCAGCAGATCATTTTCAGCTGGATGCCGCTGATCTTCACCTTCATGCTGGCGGGCTTCCCGGCCGGGCTCGTGATCTACTGGGCGTGGAACAACACGCTATCGGTGCTGCAGCAGAGCTTCATCATGCGCCGCAACGGCGTGAAGGTGGAGCTCTTGGACAATATCCGCAGCACCTTCGTCCGGAAAAAGCCAGCCACGTAGGTCAGAGCCTCATTTCGCGGCGCGCGCAGTCTTTGGGTCTCGATGAGGCCAGCGCGGCGGGCCTATTCGCTAGAGACGCGCCAAAGCGCCTGCTCGCCATGAGGAGAAACAGGAACGCTTCGCATGACGACCGGCCCAGATGCGAAGCTGATCGAGGCCGGACGAAAGCTGTTCGCCCGCGACTGGCAGTTCGCCTTCGCCTCGCCCTCGATCGAGACGCTGCCGCCGATGGCGGGCCTCGAGGTCGCCTTCGCCGGCCGCTCCAATGTCGGCAAGTCCTCGCTGATCAACGCGCTAACCGGACGCCACAATCTGGCACGCACCTCGCATACGCCGGGCCGTACCCAGGAGCTGATCTTCTTCGCAATCCCCGGCAAGGCAGGGCCGTGCCTGGTCGACATGCCCGGTTATGGCTACGCGGCCGCGCCGAAAGCGCAGGTCGCGTCCTGGACCGCGCTGATCCACAAATTCCTGCTGGGGCGCGCTTCGCTCGCGCGCGTCTATGTGCTGATCGATGCGCGGCACGGGCTGAAGGACGTCGATTTCGACGTGTTCAAGACGCTCGACAAGGCCGCGGTCAGCTACCAGGTCGTGCTCACCAAGTCCGACCAGGTGAAGGCGAGCGAGCTCGAAGCGTGCCGCGCGAAAACCGCCGAGGCGATCGGCAAGCATCCCGCCGCGTTTCCCGAGGTGATCGCGACCTCCTCGCGCACCAGCGCGGGAATCCCGGAGTTGCGCGCGGCCATGGTGCGGCTTCTGGAGGAGCGTGGCCGATGAAGACGTTTCGCATCCTGGTCGTGCTCGCCGGCCTGATGGGCGCCGCCGGCGTCGTGCTGGCGGCGGGTGCCGCGCATCTGGCGGATGCCTCCCGGCTGGGACCGGCTTCCTCCATGCTGCTGTTCCATGCGAGCGCGCTGCTCGGCACGGTGGCGATGACCGAACGCGGCATCCTGCATCGGGACATCGGAATTTTCGCAGCCTTCGGCTTTGTCATTGCGGCCGCCCTGTTCGCGGGCGACCTAGCGGTGCGCCAATACGCCGACCGCAGCCTGTTTCCGATGGCAGCCCCCACCGGCGGCACGCTGTTGATCGCAAGCTGGGGCGCGCTCGCGCTCGCGGCGGCCTGGCCAAGGAAAACGTAAGGCCGAAGCGACGGCCGACGAGCGAAGGGCCGCTTTGCGCCGGCAGCAGCAATCGGATAGAAACCGGCCGTCCGCCCGCACAAGAGATCAGCCCCATGACCGAAATCAGCCCGCTCGATCAGGCCCGCATCCTGTCCGAGGCGCTGCCGCATATGCAGCAATACGACGAGGAAACCATCGTCATCAAATATGGCGGCCATGCCATGGGCGCCGAGGACACTGCGAAGGCGTTTGCGCGCGATATCGTCCTCCTGGAGCAGACCGCGATCAACCCGGTGGTGGTGCATGGCGGCGGGCCGCAGATCGCGACCATGCTCAAGCGGCTCGGCATCCAGTCGGAATTCGCCGCAGGCTTGCGCATCACCGACGCCGCGACGATCGAGATCGTCGAGATGGTGCTTGCCGGCTCCGTCAACAAGCAACTCGTGGGCTACATCAACGAGGCGGGCGGCAGGGCGGTCGGCCTTTCCGGCAAGGACGGCAACATGGTGAAGGCGTCGAAGACCACCCGCACCATGGTCGATCCGGATTCCCACATCGAGAAGGCGGTCGATCTCGGCTTCGTCGGCGATCCCGAGAAGGTCGACCTCACCCTGCTCAACCAGCTCATCGGCTATGAGCTGATCCCGGTGCTGGCGCCGCTCGCGACCTCGCAAAATGGCCAGACGCTCAACATCAATGCCGACACTTTTGCCGGCGCCATCGCCGGCGCATTGAAGGCGAAGCGCCTGTTGCTGCTCACCGACGTCCCCGGCGTGCTCGACAGGTCCAAGAAACTGATCCCCGAATTGTCGATCAAGGATGCGCGCAAGCTGATCGCCGACGGCACCATTTCCGGCGGCATGATCCCGAAGGTCGAGACCTGCATCTACGCGCTGGAACAGGGCGTCCAGGGCGTCGTGATCATCGACGGCAAGATGCAGCATGCGGTATTGCTGGAGCTGTTCACGAATCAGGGCACGGGCACGCTGATCCACAAGTGATGGGCGAAACGGCGAGGCAGAAAGAGGCTGTGATGGCCGGATTCGTTCCGGCCATTCGGGCCTCTTCTCGCCGCGACAAGGCGCTTGAGGAGAACGGCGCGAAGCCGGGACGCTATTCGACGCCGACGCGCGTCCTGCTGGCGCTGCCGGCGGCGATCATCTCGTTCCTGTCGTCCTGCGAGCCGGCGCTGGCCGACTTGAAGCTCTGCAACCGCATGAGCTACGTCGTCGAGGCCGCGATCGGCATCGATGACAAAGCCGCGACCGCGACGCGCGGCTGGTTCCGCATCGATCCCGCCACCTGCCGGATCGTCGTGCAGGGCACGCTCAATGCCGACCGCATCCTGCTCAACGCCCGCGCCCTCGGCGTCTACGGCGCCTCGCCGATTCCGCAGAACGGCAGCGACACATTGTGCGTCGCCCCAGACAATTTCGTCATTGCCGCGGCGCGCCTGTGCCGCAGCGGCCAGACCCCCGCGCAGTTCACCCAGATCGCGCCGGCCCAGACCGACGACGGCAATCTCGTTGCCTATCTCGCCGAGGACAGTGAATATGATGACGAGCAGGCGCGGCTCGCGGCCATCCAGCGCCTTCTGGTCATCGCAGGCTATGACGCGGCCCCGATCGACGGCGTCGACGGACCGAAGACGCAAGCGGCGCTGGCGGCGTTCCTGAAGAGCCGCGGGCTCTCTTCCGACGTCGTGCAATCGCCGAACTTCTTCACCACCATGATCGAGGCGGTGCAGTCGCCGTCGGCGACAGGGCTCACCTGGTGCAATGACACGCCGCACAAGATCATGGCGGCAGTGGCCACCGACGACGGCAAGTCCGTGGTCAGCCGAGGCTGGTACCGGATCGAGCCCGGCAAGTGCCTGCATCCCGATGTCAGCGGAACGCCAAAGCAGGTATTCAGTTTCGCCGAGGCCGTCGATGCCGAGAACCGCACCATCAAGGTCAAGGAGAGGCCCTTGAACTGGGGCGGCACCACCACGCTCTGCACGCGCGAGAGCAAGTTCGAGACCAACGAGCAGGGCGACTGCGGCAGCCGCGGCTTTGCCGCGACCGGATTTACGGCCGTAGACCTGTCGGCGGGCGGCAAGACGCTACGCTTTGCGATGCCGTGATGCATGAACCCAAAGGCTCCGCCGTCGCGATTGCGCGCAGAAGGCTGACATGAAACCACCCCGCTCCTTCGCCCATGTCGACACCTGGGTGTTCGACCTCGACAACACGCTGTACCCGCATCACGTGAATCTGTGGCAGCAGGTGGACGCGCGGATCGGCGAGTTCGTCTCGGCGTGGCTGAACTTTCGCGCGAGGAAGCGCGCGTGCTGCAGAAGGACTATTACAGGCGCTACGGCACGACCATGCGCGGCATGATGACCGAGCACGGCGTGCGCGCCGACGACTATCTCGCCTATGTGCACAAGATCGACCATTCGCCGCTCGAGCCCAATCCGGCCATGGGTGCGGCGATCGCAAAACTGCCCGGCCGCAAGCTGATCCTGACTAACGGCTCGGTGGGTCACGTCAAGGCGGTGCTGGCGCGTCTCGGCCTGTCCTCGCATTTCGACGGTGTGTTCGACATCATCGCCGCCGACCTCGAGCCAAAGCCGGCGCCGCACACCTACCAGAAATTTTTGCGCGACCATTCGGTCGATCCGGCAAGGTCCGCGATGTTCGAGGATCTCGCGCGCAACCTCGTGGTGCCGCATCAGCTCGGCATGACCACGGTGCTGGTGGTGCCCGACGGCTCAAGCGAAGTCGTGCGCGAGGATTGGGAACTGGAAGGCCGCGGTGCGGCGCATGTCGATCATGTCACGGATAATCTGACCGGGTTTTTGCAGGGGCTGGCGCAAGGATAAACACCGTCGTCCCGGTGAAGGACCGGAGGGCGGGGCACGGCGCTGACGCGCCTTTGCCCGCTCCCAAATCCGCCGTCGCGGCCAAGGAAGCGAAGTCGGACGCGGTTGCTTGGCCGGGACGTGAGACGGGTTGACTCCGCCGCCCCAAATCCCGAAAAAGCCTCCCCTGCCAGAACATTCCTTGTCAAGGAAACCCCGATGTCCGCGACCCAGCTCGAATCCACGATCAACCGCGCGTTCGACGCCCGCGACGGCATCTCGACCTCGACCAAGGGTGAGGTCCGCGAGGCGGTGGATCATGCGCTCGGATTGATGGACAAGGGCGAGGCGCGCGTCGCCGAGCGCGAGCCGAGCGGCAAATGGAAAGTGCACCAGTGGCTGAAAAAGGCGGTACTGCTGTCGTTCCGTCTCAACGACATGAGCACAATTGCCGGCGGCCCGGGCAAGGCCACCTGGTGGGACAAGGTGCCGTCGAAATTCGAGGGCTGGGGCGAGAACCGCTTTCGCGACGCCGGCTTTCGCGCGGTGCCGGGCGCCATCGTGCGCCGCTCGGCCTTCATCGCCAAGAATGTCGTGCTGATGCCCTCCTTCGTCAATCTCGGCGCTTATGTCGATGAAGCGACCATGATCGACACCTGGTCCACCGTCGGAAGCTGCGCTCAGATCGGCAAGCGCGTGCACATCTCCGGCGGCGTCGGGATCGGCGGCGTGCTGGAGCCGCTGCAGGCCGAGCCCGTGATCGTGGAGGACGATTGCTTCATCGGCGCGCGAAGCGAGGTCGCCGAGGGCGTGATCGTGCGCAAGGGCGCAGTGCTGGCGATGGGCGTTTTCCTGGGCGCCTCGACCAAAATCATCGACCGCGAGACCGGCGAGGTTTTTGTCGGCGAGGTGCCGGAATATTCCGTGGTGGTGCCGGGCGCGCTGCCCGGCAAGCCCATGAAAAACGGCGAGCCCGGGCCCTCGACCGCCTGCGCCGTCATCATGAAGCGCGTCGACGAGCGCACCCGCTCGAAAACCAGCATCAACGAGCTGCTGCGGGATTGATCTTTCTTCTCTTCTTCCTCGCCGCGGGCCCCACATCTCGGTAGCCCGCCGCCTGGCATGCATGTTAAGCGGAGGGCATGATTGATGCCCTTTCGATTGCGCAAGACCTCATCCGCTGCCCTTCCGTCACGCCCGTCGATGCCGGCGCACTCGGCGTGCTCGAAACGCTGTTGAAGCAGCACGGCTTTGCAACGCATCGCGTGACCTTCTCGGAAGCCGGCACCGCCGACGTCGATAATCTCTATGCACGCATCGGCTCGTCCGCGCCGCACATCACCTTTGCCGGCCATACCGATGTGGTGCCGGCGGGCGACGAGAACGCCTGGAGCCATGGCGCATTTTCCGGCGAGGTCAAGGACGGCTTTCTCTATGGCCGCGGCGCCGTCGACATGAAAGGCGGCATTGCCTGCAGCGCGGCCGCAGTGCTGCAATACCTCGCCGACCACGGCGGCGAACCACGAGGCTCGATCTCGTTCCTGATCACGGGCGACGAGGAAGCCGCGTCCATCAACGGCACCGCGAAATTGTTGAAATGGATCGCCGATCGCGGCGAGAAATTCGATCACTGCGTGCTCGGCGAGCCCTCCAACAAGCAGGAGATGGGCGACTGCATCAAGATCGGCCGCCGCGGCTCGCAATCCGGCACGCTCTATGTCGATGGCGTACAGGGCCATGTCGCCTATCCGCATCGCGCGGCGAATCCCGTGCCCGATATCTCCCGGCTGATTGTCGCGATCAGCGACGAGCCGCTCGACCATGGCAGCGCCCAGTTCCAGCCTTCGAACCTGGAATTCGTCTCGGTCGATGTCGGCAACAGCGCCTTCAACCTCATTCCGCGCCAGGCGCGCGCCACCTTCAACATCCGTTACAACGATCTGCACACACAGTCCACGTTGCGCGAGCTGGTAGAGACGCGGCTGGCCAAGGCCGCGGGCGATCGCATCAAGGCGCGGATCGTCTGGGAGCCCTCGAACTCGAACGTGTTCGTCACCAAGCCCGGCGCGTTCACGGATCTCGCGGTGTCCGCGATCCAGGAAGTCACCGGCCGCAAGCCGGAGCTTTCCACCACCGGCGGCACCTCGGACGCGCGTTTCATTGCGAGCTATTGCCCGGTGATCGAGTTCGGCCTGCTCGGCCAGACCATGCACCAGATCGATGAGCGCGCCTCGGTGAAGGACATCGAGACGCTGACGAAGGTGTATCGCGGGATTCTGGACAGGTATTTCGCGTAGGATGGGTTGAGCGTCAGCGAAACCCATCACGTCGCCGCAAGAATGGTGGGCTTCGCTTCGCTCAACCTACCCTACGATCCCTCGATGCGGTAGCATCATTCAATAATCCACCTTCACCAGATAGAGCCCCTCCGGCGGGGCGACGACGCCGCAGGCAGCACGGTTGCGGGCGGCGAGGGCTGCGGCAAGATCGTCCGCGCGCCAGCGGCCCTCGCCGACCCAGACCAGCGAGCCGACCATCGAGCGCACCTGGCTGTGCAGGAACGAGCGCGCCGAGGTGAGGATGCGGATCGCATCGCCCTCGCGGACGACGTCGAGCTGGTCGAGCGTCTTCTCCGGCGATTTCGCCTGGCACTCGGTGTCGCGAAACGTCGTGAAATCATGCCTGCCGATCAGCCGCTGCGCGGCGGCATGCATCGCATCCGAATCGAGACGACGGGGCACGCGCCAGACCCGGCCGAGGTCGAGCGCGAGGCTCGCACGGGTGTTGGCGATGCGGTAAAGATAATGCCGCTTCACGGCCGAAAAGCGCGCATCGAACGTTTCCGGCACGATTTCCACCGATTGCACCGCAATCGGCTGTGGCCGCAGATGCGCATTGACGGCATCGCGCAGCCGGCCCGGCGTGAAATGTTTGGTCACGTCGCAGTGCGCGACTTGTCCGAGCGCATGCACGCCGGCATCGGTGCGGCCGGCGCCATGCACGCGTACGGCCTCGCCGCAGGTGGCCTTGACCGCGGCTTCGAGCGCACCCTGCACCGTCGGATGATCGGCCTGCAACTGCCAACCCGCGAACGGCGCGCCGTCATATTCGATGGTGAGCTTGTAGCGGGGCATCAGTGCAGTCGCGCCGGCGGCTTCAGCGGCGTGCCGCGCAAGAACTCCGTCGCCTTCATCGGCGCCTTGCCGGCGCGCTGCAATTCGACGATGCGGATCGCGCCTTCACCGCAGGCGATGGTCAGTTGACCGTCTAGCACGGTGCCGGGTGCGCCCGCGGCATTTGCCAGCTCACAGCGCAATATCTTGACACGCGCCGCATCGCCACCGCCCGCGATCTCGCTCCATGCGCCCGGGAACGGCGACAGTCCGTGGATATGGCGCAGCACCGCACGCGCCGGCTTGTTCCAGTCGATGCGCGCTTCATCCTTGTCGATCTTGGCGGCATAGGTCGCGCCCTCTTCGTTCTGTTTAGCAAGTTGCAGCGCGCCGCCCTCCAGCGCCGCCATGGCCCGCACCATCAGGTCAGCGCCGAGGCGTGCCAGCGCATCGTGCAGGTCGGAAGCGGTCATCGCATCCGTGATCGGAAGCCGCTCGGCCATGGCGACATCGCCGGTGTCGAGGCCGACATCCATCTTCATCACCATCACGCCGGACTCGGCGTCTTCAGCCATGATCGCGCGGTTGATCGGCGCCGCGCCGCGCCAGCGCGGCAACAGCGAAGCATGCAGGTTGTAACAGCCGAGCTTCGGCGCATCCAAAATTGCCTGCGGCAGGATCATGCCATAGGCGACGACCACCGCAGCGTCGGCCTCATGGGCACGAAACTCCTCGAGCGCTTCCGGCGTCTTCAACGTTTTCGGCGTCAGGACGGGAATGCCAAGCCGCCGTGCTTCCACTTCCACCGGAGTGGCCTGCAGCTTCATGCCGCGCCCACCCGGTTTTGGCGCGCGGCTATAGACCGCCGCGATCTCGTGGCCGTGA
>JAFAUV010000059.1 GCA_019243075.1 Bradyrhizobium sp. | reverse complement strand
CTCGTGATGCCTGGCCCCAAGCTCGACGGCGCCTCCGTCTACGAACTGCTGTCGACGGAAAAGGTGACGCACACCGCCGGCGTGCCGACGGTGTGGCTGATGCTGCTGCAGCACATGGCCGCCAACAATCTGAAACTTCCGCATCTGCAATTCGTCGTGTGCGGCGGCTCGGCGATGCCGCGCTCCATGATCAAGACCTTTGTCGACATGGGCATCACCACGCGCCATGCCTGGGGCATGACCGAGATGAGCCCGCTCGGCACGCTCGCCGCGCTGAAGCCGCCCTTCGACCAACTCGAAGGCGAGGAGCGGCTCGACGTGCTGCAGACCCAGGGATTCCCGCCCTATGGCGTGCAGATGAAGATCACCGACGACGCCGGTAACGAGCTGCCGTGGGACGGCAAGACTTTCGGCCGGCTCAAGGTGTCGGGTCCTGCGGTCGCCAAGGCCTATTTCCGCGTCGACGCCAACATCCTCGACGAGGACGGTTATTTCGATACCGGCGACGTCGCGACCCTGGACCCGCACGGCTATATGCGGATCACCGACCGCTCCAAGGACGTGATCAAGTCCGGCGGGGAGTGGATTTCATCGATTGATCTCGAAAACCTTGCAGTCGCCCATCCCGCCGTCGCAGAAGCCGCCGTCATCGGCGTGCATCATCCGAAATGGGACGAGCGGCCGCTCCTGATCGTGCAGCTCAAGGAAGGCCAGAAGGCCTCGCGCGAAGATATCCTCCGCTTCATGGAGGGAAAGATCGCCAAATGGTGGATGCCCGACGATGTCGCTTTCGTCGACGGCATTCCGCACACGGCGACCGGCAAGATCCTCAAGACCGCGCTGCGCGAGCAGTTCAAGGCCTATCGTTTCCCGAACGCCGCGTAGGGCCGGTCTGCATCGATCCGGACCTGCTCTGACGGAGAGCCTCGGAATCTCGAGATTGTCGGGGAGTGCGTTCGCGCGTTCGACGCTTGCGGCTCGCTCCCCGACCAACGCTGCTACAGGGCCAAAGTCCCTTGAATTTGCCGCACCGTCGTGGTCTCACACGGGCCACCCGGCCGGATTCCATTCGCCCGGCCCGCTCCAAAAAACCGGCAGATTTTCACCGATGGCTCGCAGGTTTTCCGCCCCGTACCAGTCGGAGCCCTTCTCCGGGCTCGCCACCTGGGCGCGCAATCTTGCGGTATTCTCGGTGGTCGCGGTGCTGGTCTCGATCCTGATCGTCCGCTTCGGCTTCCTCGAAATGAAGCCGGCGATCGCCACCTTTTTCGGCGCGCTCGGCTGCGCCGGCCTTTCCATCCTGATCGGGCTCGCCGGCTTTGCCGCGATCTGGCAGAACGGCACGCGCGGCATGAGCCGCATCCTGCTCGCCTTCCTGATCGATGCGGCGGTGCTCGCCTATCCCGCCTATCTCGCCTACCAGTACCGGAAACTGCCGCCGATCCACGACATCACCACCGACCCGATCGATCCGCCGCGCTTCGAAGCGCTGGCGCGGCTGCGCAGTGGAGACGGCGCCAACACCGCCGTCTATGCCGGGCTCTATTCGGCCGAGCAGCAGCGGCAGGCCTATCCGGATATCGAGCCGGTGCAACTCGAAATCCCGGTCGACCGCGCCTATGCGATCGCGCTGCGGCTGGTCAACAAGCGCAAATGGCTCGTCATCGACGAGCGCGCGCCGCAGCCACCGCGCCGCACCGGCACGATCGAGGCGGTGGCGCGCACGCCGATCATGGGTTTCCGCGAGGATGTCGCGATCCGCGTCTCGCCGGACGGCGAGGACTCACGCGTCGATATCCGTTCCTCCTCGCGCTATTTCGAAAGCGACCTCGGCTCGAACGCCTCGCGCATCTCGAAATTCATCGACGAGTTGAACACCGCCGCCGAAGCCGATGCGCTGAAGCCGGCGCGCAAGGCCGTCCCGCCGCCACCGGCGAAGGGAGCGCCGAAGACGTCGGCGAAGACCGTGAAGAAATAGGCGAGTGGTGAGTAGCGAATGGCAAACAGACGAGGGCTTGCTGTTCGCTGCTCGCCATCAGCCTTACGCAGCCAACCGGTACGTCCCGCCGATCACCGGATCGCCGTCGGTCGCGACCAGGCCGCGGCCGACCAGATCTTCCAGATGGGCCAGCACGGAATAGCCGGCGGCGTTCATCAGCCGCGGGTCGATGCCGATATAGATCGCGCGCACCATGGTCGGGATGTCGGCCTCGCCCTTGGACAGCCGATGCAGGATCGAGGCCTCGCGCGCCTGGCGGTGGCGGATCAGGAAGCGGACATAGCGCGGCCCGTCCGGAATCTCCGGGCCGTGGCCAGAGAAATAAAGGTCCTCGTCGCGCGCGGCGAGGCGCTGCAGCGAGGCCATGTAATCGATCATCGAGCCATCCGGCGGCGCCACGATCGAGGTCGACCAGCCCATGACATGGTCGCCGACGAAGTTGATCCTGCGCTCCGGCCAGGCGAAGGCGATATGGTTTGCGGTGTGGCCGGGCGTCGCGACCGCCTCGAGCTTCCAGCCCGCGCCGTCGATGACTTCGCCATGCCTGATCTGGATGTCGGGCCTGAAGTCGCGGTCGGCGCCGGATTCCGGATTGTGCTTTTCACTTTCGAAGCGCGGCCGCGACGCGCGGTGCGGACCCTCGGCATAGACCGGCGCGCCGGTTGCCGCCTTGATGCGGGTGGTGTTCGGCGAATGGTCGCGATGGGTGTGGGTGACCAGAACGTGCGTCACGGTTTCGCCGCGCACCGCATCGAGGAGGGCCTTCGCGTGCGCCTCGCTGTCCGGGCCGGGATCGATGATGGCGACCTTGCCCTGGCCCAGGATGTAGCTCACCGTGCCGGTGAAGGTGAACGGGCTCGGATTGTTGCACAGGACGCGCCGCACGCCGGGGCGGACTTCGTCGACGACACCCGCCTGCAGCGGAAAGTTTTTGTTGAACGGGACGTCGTCGTCGGCCATGGCACACTTTCTTGCACGTCATTCCGGGACGGTCCGAAGGACCGGACCCGGAATCTCGAAGTCATGGAAAAGAATACGGCTCGAGATTCCGGGTTCATCGCTGCGCGATGCCCCGGAATGACAACAAGGATCAGCCGAACGCCTGGATACCGGTGAGGGCGCGGCCGAGGATCAGCGCGTGCACGTCGTGGGTGCCTTCATAGGTGTTGACGGTCTCCAGGTTCGCGGCGTGGCG
>JAFAUV010000445.1 GCA_019243075.1 Bradyrhizobium sp. | reverse complement strand
CGGTCATGGTGGCAATGGACGGGACGGCCGCGCTGCGGATCGTCGAGCAGATCACGCCCGACATCGTCCTGCTTGATGCCGTGATGCCGGGCATGGATGGCTTTGAGACCTGCCGGCGTTTGAAGCGCGATGCGGGCCTGAGCAACGTGCCCGTGATCTTCATGACCGGGCTTGCCGAGACCGAGCATATCGTGCGCGGGCTGGAGGCCGGCGGCGTCGACTATGTCACCAAGCCGATCGTGATCGAGGAGATGCTGGCGCGGATTCGCGTGCATCTGGCGAACGCGCGGCTGACGCAAAGCGCGCGGGCCGCGCTCGATGTGTCCGGCCGTTTCCTGCTCGCCGTCAACCGCTCTGGCAAGATCATGTGGTCGACGCCGCAGGCGCAGAAGCTGCTCACGGACCATCTCGCGGCGGGCTCCAGCGAGGAGATGGTATTGCCGGAGCCGCTGCGGGAGTGGCTCGAGCAGGCGCAGACGGGCAAGGGCGCGAAGGCGCAAGCCGCGTCATTCCCGGACCATCCGGAGCTGAAGCTCTATTACATGGGCAATGCTGGCCCGAACGAATTCCTGCTGCGGCTTGCGAAGGACGCCAGCGCCGGCTTGCCTGCCGAATTCTCCAGCGAGCTGGGGCTCACCACGCGCGAGGGCGAGGTGCTGTCGTGGCTCTCCAAGGGCAAGACCAACCGCGACATTGCGCAGATTCTCGGCTTGAGCCCGCGCACGGTCGACAAGCATCTGGAGCAGATCTACGCCAAGCTCGGGGTGGAGAACCGCACGGCGGCGGCGGCGATCGCGGCGAATGCGGCGCGGAAGAACACGTAAAGGCGAATACAGGATTGCCGCCCCGATCAAGACCGTCGGTTATCGGTCCCTGCCTTTGCCGGGACCACGGTGAGTGTGCGGCGGGCGCCGTACCAATTCAACCATACACAAAGGCCTTGTCGTCCAGATCGATCGCCGGAAACTCGCGCTGCTCGGTCCAGTAATCCTGGCTGTGCTGCCATTCCGGCTTGTCGCCACGCTTGGGCAAGCGGTGCATGTCGCGCATCAGGTAATTCGGGTTGAAATTCTCCGGATCGATCCAGGACAACAGCGGCATGTTGTGATCTTCCGGCCGCAATGCCGGCGCGACCCGGCGCGCACCCTTTTCCTTCATATGCGCAAGCAGGCGAATCACGAACTCCGCGACGAGATCGGTGCGCAGCGTCCAGCTTGCGCGGAAATAGCCGAACACCCAGGCCATGTTCGGAACGCCCGTGAACATCATGCCGCGATAGGTGACGGTCTCGGCGAAATCGACCGGCCGGCCATCGATGGCGAAATCAATGTCCCCGAGGATGCTGAGATTGAAACCGGTGGCGGTGACGATGATGTCGGCCGGCAAGGTCGTGCCGGATTTCAACAGAATCCCGTCCGCGACGAAACGCTCGATCTCGTCGGTGACGACGGACGCCTTGCCCGCCTTGATCGTTTGGAAGAAATCCGCATCCGGCACGAAGGCGATGCGCTGGCGCCACGGCCGGTAGCGCGGGGTGAAATGCGTCGCGACGTCGTAATCGGGACCGAGCACGGCGCTGATCTGGTCGATCAGCTCGTTCTTCACCTGCTCCGGCTCTGCGACGCAGCGGCGCGTGAAAGCGTCCTGCTCGTAGGTGATCTTCTTTCGCACGATCTCGTGAATCCACTCCTCCTTGACCTGCAGCCGCCGCAGCTCCTCGGCGATCTCGATGGCGTTGCGGCCGAGGCGGAAGAAAGTGGGCGAACGCTGCAGCATGGTGACATGCGCGCACTGGTCCGCGATGTTGGGGATCAGCGTCGCGGCGGTCGCGCCGGAGCCGATCACCACGATCCGCTTGCCTTCGCTCACGAGATCGTCCGGCCACAGCTGCGGATGCACGATGCGGCCGCGAAAATCCTTCATGCCCTGCCATTCCGGCGTGTAGCCTTCGGAATGGCGGTAATAGCCCTGGCACATCCAGAGGAAGGCCGCCGAGATGGTCACGCTCTCACCGCTGTCGGTGTTCTCGGCCTCGATGGTCCAGAGGTTTTCCTCGCTCGACCAGCTCGCGCGCAAAATCCGATGCTTGTAGCGGATGTGCCTGGCGAGATCGTTCTCTTCGATCACCTCGCCCATGTAGGAGCGGATTTCCGCCGCGGTGGCGATGGGCGGTCCGACCCAGGGCTTGAAGCTGTAGCCGAAGGTGTGGAGGTCGGAATCGGAGCGGATGCCCGGATATTTGTGCGTGAGCCAGGTGCCGCCGAAACT
>JAFAUV010000223.1 GCA_019243075.1 Bradyrhizobium sp. | reverse complement strand
CCGGCCATTCGACGTCAAAATCCCGGATCAACACGAAGAACCCGAGCACGGCCCACACCGCCATCAGTGTCAGCGTTAGCCAGCGCAGCCTTAGGACGCGCACGGGATGCAGGACGTGGAACGGAAGAAACGTCGCCACGATCAGGATCGCGATCGCGACGCTCGAAAGCGCGGGCGGCCAGCGCAGCAGGAACAGGTAAAAGGCGGCAATATTCCACAGCCCCGGGAAGCCGCGAAAGTGATTGTCGTCGCGCTTCATGCGCCGGTCGGCGAAATAGAGCGCACCGCTCACGGCGACCCCGATGCCGAGGATCGGAGCGGCCACAGGCAGCAACAGCCGGCTCGCCGTGATGGCATAGGCCGGCACGAACACATAGGTGACGAAATCGACCACGAGGTCGAGGATGTCGCCGGACCAGTTCGGCTGCAGCCGCACCACGTCGAGCCGCCGCGCCATGGGTCCGTCGGCGGCATCGACGATAAGTGCCAGGCCGAGCCAGGTGAACATCGCGGCCCAATGTTCGCGCACGGCCTCGAGCAAGGCGAGCAAGGCGATGCCGGCGCCGAGCGCGGTAAAGACATGCACGCCGAATGCGGCGGCGCGCCGGAACGGCGGCGCAAGCGGAGTTTCGGAGGGGTCGGCCTGTTCCATGGCTGACGCAGTGCTAACAGGAATCGGCTTGATTTGTACATGCGCGGTTGCGACCTGCGCCTGCGCTTTACGATCGTCCAAGGCTTGAAAGTGCGGCCGGGAAACGTCAGATGTGACCGGCATGAACGATGAATCGATCCTTTATGACATAGCCGTGGTCGGCGGCGGCCCGGCGGGCCTTTCGGCCGCGATCGCGATCGCGCAAACCGGCGCGAACACCGCGCTGATCGCGCGCCGCACGCCATACGCGGACAACCGCACCACGGCGCTGCTCGGAAGCTCGGTCGATTTCCTGGACCAGCTCGCCGTCTGGGCACGCTGCCGCGCCAAGGCCGCGGCGCTCAAGAGCATGCGCCTCGTCGCCGACACCGGCCGCCTGATCCGCGCGCCCGAGGTGCGCTTTTCCTGCGAAGAGATCGGCCTCGAGGCGTTCGGCTACAACATCGAAAACCGGTTGCTGGTTGCCGGGCTGGAAGAGCGCGCCGCAGAACTGGCGAACCTGACGCGGCTGGATGACGAAGCGCAAACCATCACGCCCGAAGATGCGAAGGTTTCGATCCGCACCGCCACGGGCACGGCCCTTGCCGCGCGCCTCGTCGTCGGTGCCGATGGCCGGCATTCGCTGTGCCGCCAAGCCGCCGGAATCGATGCAACGAGCCGCGATCTCAAGCAATCCGCCGTTACCTTCAATATCCGTCATTCGCGGCCGCATCGACACATCTCGACCGAATTTCACACCACGCAAGGACCCTGCGTGTTCGTGCCGCTGCCGGGCGAACGCAGCAGCGTGGTGTGGGTCACCTCACCCGGAGAAGCCGAACGTCTGATCGGACTTGGTGACGCCGATTTGTCCGAGGCCGCCGAACGGCAGTCGCATTCGATCCTTGGACGCGCGACGGTTGAAGCCGGGCGCCACCTGTTTGCGCTTGCGATCGAGCGGCCAGGGCTATTTGCCAAAAACCGCGTGGTGCTGGTCGGCGAAGCCGCTCATGTCGTTCCGCCAATGGGCGCTCAGGGTCTCAATCTCGGGCTGCGCGACGCGGTCGATATCGCCGACATTGCGCGGGCGGCGATTTCGGCCAGCGAAGATCCCGGCGCGGCGCCTGCACTGCGGCGCTACGATTTCAGGCGGCGCGCCGACGTGCTGAGCCGGACATTTGCGATCGATCTCGCCAACCGCTCGCTGCTCAGCGATCTCCTGCCGATGCAATCGCTGCGTGCGGCAGGGCTTCATCTGCTCGGCTCCTTCGGCCCGTTGCGTCGGCTCGCCATGCGCGAGGGACTGGCGCCATCCTGGAGCAGACCGTCGCGTCTCGAGCTGTCGTCCGAGGTCCGCCGGCCGGATCAGGCCGGGGAGATTCGAGGTTAGATCATTCCGGGAGAGCCTTGTCAGACGCCTCGGCCGAGTTCGGGTTAATTCGTGGAGCGGGGCACTAGCATCGGCCGGCCCAATGGTCTATCGACAGGGCATGATCAAAGCGCGAACCGCCAAGTTCCAGATAGGGCAGATCGTGCGCCACCGGGTATTTTCCTTCCGGGGCGTGATTTTCGACATCGACCCCGAGTTCAACAATACCGAAGAATGGTGGTTGTCGATCCCGGAGGAGATGCGACCTCACAAGGATCAGCCGTTCTACCATCTCCTCGCCGAAAATTCGGAATCCGAATATGTCGCCTATGTCTCGGAGCAGAATTTGCTGCCCGATGATTCCGGCGAGCCGATCCGCCACTCCCAGGTGGCCGAGATTTTTGTCAAGGATAAATCCGGCGGCTACCGCCCGCGCAACCCCTCGCTGAACTAGTTTAGCGCAGGGATTGAGCGGAGGGCGGGCAAAGGGTGCGCAACGCCGTGGCCACCATCTCTCGCGCCTTGGTGGGCACGCTCCGCTCTGCCCCTGAAATCAGGCGGGTCAGATCCGCTCCAGCAATCATCAAAAAGGGCGCCCTCGCGAGCGCCCTTTTCGTTTTGCCTGGAGGAGAACTTACTTCGCGGCCGGATTGGCGGGCGGCGTCCCAGCCGGATTGGCTTGCTCGAGCTTCTTGCGCTGCTCCTCGGCGCGCTTTTGCAGCTCTTCCTGCAGCTTCTTCTGGGTTTCCTCGAACTGCTTCGGATCGGTCGGCGGGCCATCATAGGCCTTGGCGAATTCGCCGAGCGGCAGCGGCAGCGTCAGCGGCGCGCCGTTGGCATTGATGGCCTGCACCACCAGGTTCTGGCCCTTCTTCATGTTGGCCAGCAATTCCGGCGTCGCCTCATAGTCGGACATGCAGCCGTTCTGGAAGCAGATCACATAGGGAGCCTGCAGCGGCTGGTTGTTGTCGACGATGATGCGGGTGCCGTGCACGAGCTGCATGCCGAGCGGCAGCGTGACGCGCAGGATCTTCTTGGGCTCGCCTTCGGGCTCGATGATGACGGCGGCAATCACCGGCTGGCCGGACTCGATCCGGCCGTCCTTGCCGGTGAAGCAGACCTGCTTGGCGTTGGCATCCTGGCCCTTGAGGCAGAACTTGGTCCAGGGCGCGTAGATGAGCTGAATCTGCTGGTCCTGGGGCTGCGCGGCGCCGCCGCCCTGCTGCTGGCCAGGTGCCTGGGCCTGCGCGGCGGGCGATTGCTGGCTCTGCGCGGGCGCCTGAGCAGCCGGGGGCGCTGCCGGAGCCTTCGGTGCAGCCTTCGGCGCGGCCTTCTTGGGCGCGGCGGGCGCAGCAGGCGCCGGTGTGGGAGCCTGGGCCTGGGCTTGGCCGTCAAAGGCAAACGGCACGGCCAGCGCGGTTACCGCCAACAAGGCGAGAAGTCGCCCTCGCGGCCCGACCGACGTGGCCAAGATACGGAAATTCATTGCGGAAAGCCCTTTCTGAACGGGAACGCCCGAAATACCCGGTGACGCCCCCACCGAGCCGGTTCGCGCGGCTGTCTCCTAGTCAATTGAGGCGGATAAGTGACAGTTGTGCCCCTGCCTCAACCGCCCGCTTTCATACAGGGGCGGACGGAAAGATCAATGCCGACCGGTGGCTTTGGTCCAAGTAATGACCCGCGTGATCCTACGAATGCTGGCCTCCATGCTAAAACGCTGACGTGAACCGTTCCGAATCAAGTCCGCGCGTTGCCGTGTTGGCTGTTAGGCCCAAAGGCCGCTTCGCCGTCATCGGCTTGGCGCTTGCGCTGACGTTTGCGGCGGTCTGCGGCTGCGATGAAGCGCGATCGCAAGAGAGCCACGCCATCGCCATGCATGGCGCCCCGGCCATACCCGCCGATTTCACCGGGCTGCCCTATTTCAATCCCGACGCACCCAGGGGCGGACGGTTGGTCTGGGGCCTTCTCGGCACGTTCGACAGCCTCAATCCCATGATCGTCAAGGGCATTCCGGTGCAGCAGGTTCGTCCCTACAATTTCGAGCGCGGCTACGTGATCGAGAGCCTGATGGCCCGGGGCGAAAACGAGCCCTTCACGCTCTATGGATTGCTTGCAAAGGGCATCGAGACCGACGAGGAGCGGACCTTCATCGTTTTCCATCTCGATCCCCTGGCGCGCTTCTCGGATCGCACGCCGGTGCTGGCCGACGACGTGTTGTTTTCCTGGGCGCTGCTGCGCGACCACGGCCGGCCAAACCATCGCCAGTATTATTCCAAGGTCGCCAGGGCCGAAGCGCTGGATCCGTTGACGGTGCGCTTCGACCTTACCGGTGCCAACGACCGCGAGCTGCCGCTGATCCTCGGCCTGATGCCGGTGCTGCCGAAACACGCCGTCGACGTGGCGACATTCGAGGAAACCTCGCTCACGCCGCTCATCGGCTCGGGGCCGTATCGCGTTACGGCAGTCAAGCCGGGCGCCAGCGTGACCTTCACGCGTAACCCCGATTATTGGGGACGCGACCTGCCCATCAACCGCGGCCTGTTCAATTTCGACGAGATCAGGCTGGACTATTATCGCGAAGCCAATGGCTATTTCGAAGCCTTCAAGCGCGGGCTCTACGACTATCGGGTGGAGACCGAGCCGCTGCGCTGGCACGAGGGCTATGATTTCGCCGCCGTGAAAGACGGCGAGGTGATCCGCGACACCTTGAAGACCGGCCTGCCGCAGCCGTCCGAATTTCTGGTGTTCAACACCCGCCGCCCCGTCTTCGCCGACATCCGCGTCCGGCGCGCGCTCACGCTGCTGTTCGATTTCGAATGGATCAACCGCAACTTCTTCTTCGGCCTCTACAGCCGCAGCGGCGGCTTCTTTGCCGGCTCCGAACTGTCGGCCTATGGCCGCGCGGCCGATGAGCGCGAACGGGCGCTATTGCAACCGTTCGCCGCCGGCATCGCGCCCGACATTCTGGACGGCAGCTATCGGCTTCCGGTCACCGACGGTTCGGGCCGCGACCGCATCACCCTGCGCGCCGCGTTGTCGCTGCTCAAGGAGGCGGGCTACGAGCTCGATGGCAACGTGCTGCGGCAACGTTCGACCCGATCGCCGATGACCTTCGAGATCATGGTGACGACCCGCGACGAGGAGCGGATCGCGCTGAATTTTGCCGACAATCTCAGGCGCGCCGGCATTGAGGCGACGGTCCGCTCCGTCGACGCCGTGCAATTCGACCAGCGGCGGCTGGGCTATGAGTTCGACATGATCCCCAACCGTTGGGATCAGTCGCTGTCGCCGGGCAACGAGCAATCCTTCTATTTCGGCAGCCAGGCCGCCGACATCCCCGGCACCCGCAATTATATGGGGGCCAAGGACCCCGCCATCGACGCCATGATCGCGGCCCTGCTGGTCGCCCGCGACCATGCCGACTTTGTTTCGGCGGTGCGCGCGCTCGACCGGGTGCTGATGTCCGGCTTCTACGCTATTCCCGTATTTGACCTCGGCGAGCAATGGATTGCCCGATGGAATCGGATAGAACGGCCTTCCGACACCGCGCTGGTCGGCTACCTGCCGGAAAGCTGGTGGCGGAAACCGGCCGCGCTGGGTAATGAAACGGGGCAAGCGGTGGAACGGGGCATGAGGTGAATCAAATCAACACATCGCCGACGCTTGATGCGCTGTTTCAGCGGATATTGGCCCGCAAGCCTGAGGCATTGGCGCTGGTCGATCCCGACAACAAGATGCGCGTGACCGGCCGTGGCGCCAAACGGTTGACCTATGCGGAGGCCGACCGCGCGATTTCGGCCCTGGCGGCGCATTTCGTCGACGCCGGGCTTCCCGCCCATTCCGTGATCGCCGTGCAACTGCCGAACACAATGGAGTTCGCGCTGACCGTGCTGGCGGCGCATCGCGCCGGCCTTGTGGTCGCGCTGTTTCCGCTGTTGTGGCGGCAGGCGGAACTCGTCGCCGCACTCAACCGCACCAGCGCGCGGGCGATCGTGACGTGCGCCAAGGTCGACGGCATCAGCCACGCCGATCTCGCGATGAACGCCGCCGCCGAGGCGTTCTCGATCCGCCACGTGTTCGGCTTCGGCAGCGACCTGCCGGAGGGCATGGGCTCGCTCGACCAGGCGATCGAGCACCGCTCCAGCACGGTCCGCCCAGTGATCCAGGACGGCCGCAAGGCTGCGATCATCTCCTTCGATGTCACCGCAGACGGCTTTCGCGCCGTGCCGCGGACGCATCTGAGCCTGATTGCCGGCGGGCTCGCGCTGTCGCTGGAAAGCGATATCGCGCAAGGCGCCACGCTCATGAGCGCCTTTGCGCCTACCTCCTTCGCGGGCCTCGCATGTGCGATGGTGGTGTGGCTGTTGTCCGGGGGAACGCTTGCCCTGCACCATCCCTTCGACGGCGACGTGCTGGAGCAGCAGATCGACGAGCTCGCCAGCGACACGCTGATCGTTCCAGCGCCGCTGGCGCTGCGGCTCGACGAACTCGATCTCGCGGCGCGGATGCCGAGCCTGCGCAACGTGATCGGACTGTGGCGCGCGCCCGAGCAGGTCGCCTCGAGTCCGCGTTGGACCGCGCGCCATGCCTCGTTCACGGATGCCTATCTGTTCGGCGAGGCCGCCCTGTTCGCCGCCCGCCGCTCCGCCCAGGATGGTTCGCCGGCCCTGGTGAAGCCGGGACCGCATGGCGCGCCGCGCGAGATGCCGGGCTCCTCCATCGCCGGCGAGATCCTGCTGACGGCGAAGGGCACGCTCGGCCTGCGCGGCCCGATGGTCGCGGTGGCCGCCTATGCGCCGCCGCCGTCGCCCAGCGACTCCCTGAGCGCGCAGCCCTCCCGCGACTATGTCGATACCGAATATGCCGCCCGGCTCGAGCGCAGCACGGGCGCGATCGCGATCACGGCCCCGCCCTCGGGCGTCATGGCCGTCGGCGGCTATCGCTTCCTTGCCTCCGACCTGCAGGAATGGGGCCGGCGTCTCGGCCAGGGCGCGCTGCTCACCGCCTTGCCGGACCGCCTGAGCGGCCACCGCCTCGCAGGACGCGCCCAGGACAACGCCCGCGCCCGTGATGCCCTGCTCGAACTCGGCCTCAACCCCTTGATGGTCGAGGCATTTCGGGATCGGACCAGCGCCCCCTAAGGCAAGTTGGAGCCGATGTTTATGGCGCATTAATCGGCTCGACCCTAAGCTCTTCAGCTGCCCCGCATCACCCGAGTTGAAGAAGAATGTCCCAGCAAGGCCCGCTTCTCGTCGTCGCCGATGGCGGGCGGCCCGCTTTCGCTGCCGCTCTCGACCAGGCGCAGATGTTCCCGCTGATCGAGGCTAGTTTTGCCGATGCCGCGCGAGCCGTCGCCCAGGTGCAGCCATCGGGCGTGCTCGCGGAGATGAGCGGCGCCGATCCGGCGCGGTTTGCGGCGCTGGCCAAGGAGATCGGAGCGTGCAAACCCTATCTGCCCCTTGTCGCCGTCAATGCCGAAGGCGCGCTGCCGGAGAATGCGATTCCGTTCGCCGCAAGCGACGGCAAGTTCGACCGCCTGCCTTTGCGCCTGCGCGCTGCGCTGCGGATTCGCGCGCTGCATGTCACGGTGCTGCGCCGGCTCCGCCGGGAGCCGGCCTCCCAGCTGCCCGACACCGATCCGGCCAAGGACGCAACCGTACTCCTGATCGGCCGCGGCGGCGCCTTTCCCGCCCTGTCGGTCGCCCTCGGCGAGCGCATGGGCGTGGTCGGCGCCTTCAGCATCGAGGCGGCGGCCAATCACCTCAATACCCGCGATCTCGACGGCATCGTGCTCGGCGCTGGCTTTTCGGCCCGCGTCACTGATGCCTTCCTCACCGTGCTGGCGGAAGATGCGCGCTTCCGCAATCTGCCGGTTGTGCTCACCACCGGCGAACTCGCGCCCACCTACGCGATGCCGAACCTCGAGATCATCCGCGGCGAACCGGCGGACATCGCCGCCAACGCCCTGCCCTTGGTCCGCCAGCGCGCCTTCGAGCTGCAACTGGGCCGCACGCTGCGGGCGATCGATGCCGAGGGGCTGCTTGATCCACATACCGGCCTGCTTGCCAGATCGGCTTTCGATCGCGATCTTGCCAATGCGGTCCGGCAGACGCTCGCGGACGGCGGTGGACTATCCGTCGCGCGGTTCGGCTTCGATCCGCCCAATTCCCGCGCGCAGCTTGACGGCGCGCGCATCATCAGCCGGCTGATGCGGCAGATGGATTTTGGCGCGGTCCAGCATGACGGCTCGGTCATCGTGGTACTCGCCGACACCGATCTGCGCGATGCGCACGGCATCGCGCGGCGGCTCTCCTCGGTCATGCGCCATACCGCGAGCGGCAGGCGCGGCGAGCGTTCCGATCCTTCCATGACGGTCGCGACCCTGATGCCGGGAGATACCGCAAGCTCGCTGCTGGCGCGGCTATGCGACAGGCCCGCGCGCGCGGCGGCGCTATAGCCGTTCCCTAGGCCGCCTTCTTGTTCTCGGCGAGATTGGCGAGCTGGCGCAGAATCTCGGTGGTGCCGGCGAGCCGCTCCTCCGGCGTCTCCCAATCCTGGAGGAACACGACCTTCATGTCGGGCCGCACCTTGGCGGCCTGCCCGTGCTGCTTGATGAAGAACACCAGCCGGTCGGGATGGGCAAAGCTGTTGTCGCGGAAGGTGATGACCGCGCCCTTCGGTCCGGCATCGACCTTCTCGACATTGGCGCGACGACAATAGGCCTTGATCGCCGCGACCTTGAACAGGTAGCGCACCTCGTCCGGCAACACGCCGAAGCGGTCGCGCAATTCGGCGGCGAAATTGTCGATCTCCGCATCGGTGTCGAGATCGGCAAGCCGGCGATATAGTGACAGCCGCACCGACAGGTCGGCGACATAGTCTTCCGGGATCAACACGGGCATGCCGACGGTGATCTGCGGCGACCAGCGGTCGGCAGCGGGCTCGGCGACGCCGGCCTTGAGATTCACGATCGCCTCCTCCAGCATCGACTGGTACAGCTCGAAGCCGACTTCCTTGATGTGGCCGGATTGTTCCTCGCCCAGCAGATTGCCGGCGCCCCGAATGTCGAGATCGTGCGAGGCGAGCTGGAAGCCCGCGCCCAATGTCTCGAGCGATTGCAGCACGGTGAGCCGCTTCTCGGCCTGCGCCGTGATCTTCTGCTGCGCCGGCAGGGTGAACAGCGCATAAGCGCGCAGTTTCGAGCGCCCGACCCGGCCCCGCAGCTGATAAAGCTGGGCGAGCCCGAACATGTCGGCGCGATGCACGATCAATGTGTTGGCATTGGGAATATCGAGGCCGGATTCGACGATGGTGGTCGAGAGCAGGATGTCGTATTTGCCGTCGTAGAAAGCGGAGATGATGTCCTCGATCACGGTCGGTGCCATCTGGCCATGCGCGACCGCGATCTTCATCTCCGGCACATTCTTGTCGAGGAAATCTTTCACGCCCGCCAGGTCCTCGATGCGCGGCACGACGTAAAACGCCTGGCCGCCGCGGTAGCGCTCGCGGAGCAGCGCTTCGCGGATCATCAGGGGATCGTGCGGCGCCACAAAGGTGCGCACCGCAAGCCGGTCGACCGGGGGCGAGGCGATGATCGAAAGCTCGCGGACACCCGTCAAAGCGAGTTGCAGGGTGCGCGGAATCGGCGTGGCGCTCAGCGTCAGCACATGCACTTCGGCGCGAAGCTGTTTCAGCCGCTCCTTGTGGCTGACGCCAAAATGCTGCTCCTCATCGACGATGAGCAGGCCGAGGTCGCGGAACTTGATGGACTTGCCGAGCAGCGCGTGGGTGCCGACGACGATATCGATCGAGCCGTCGGCAAGCCCCTTCTTCACCTGCGTCAGCTCCTTGCCCGCGACCAGGCGCGAGGCCTGCGCAACCTTGACGGGAAAGCCCTTGAAACGCTCGCTGAACGTCCTGGTGTGCTGCCGCGCCAAAAGCGTGGTCGGCACCACGATCGCGACCTGCTTGCCGTCGAGCGCGACAGCAAAAGCCGCGCGCAGCGCCACCTCGGTCTTGCCGAAGCCGACGTCGCCGCAGATCAGCCGGTCCATCGGCCGGCCGGCCTCGAGGTCCGTCAGGGTCGACTGGATCGCCGTAAGCTGATCCTCAGTCTCCTCGTAGGGGAAACGCGCGCAAAACTCGTCATAGATGCCGGCCTGCACGGGCATCTTCGGCGCCTCGTGCAGCATGCGCTCGGCGGCGATCTTGATCAGCTCGCCGGCGATCTCGCGAATGCGGTTCTTGAGCTTGGCCTTGCGCGTCTGCCACCCGGTGCCGCCAAGTCGGTCCAGCTCGACGCCGGTCTGCTCGGAACCGTAGCGCGACAGCAGTTCGATGTTTTCGACCGGCAGGAACAGCTTGGTGTCGCCGGCATAATGCAGCTCGAGGCAGTCATGCGGCGCGCCGGAGACTTCCAGCGTCTGCAGGCCGACAAAGCGACCGATGCCGTGCTCGACATGGACGACGAGATCGCCCGAGGCGAGGCTCGTGACCTCCGAGATGAAGTTTTCGAGCTTGCGGCTTGCCTTGCGTGGCCGCACCAGGCGATCGCCCAGAATGTCCTGCTCGCTGATGACGGCGATGTCGTCGGTCTCGAAGCCGGATTCCATGCCGAGCACGGCGAGCATCGCCTCGTTGCGCGGCGTGGCCTGCACCGTGCGCCAGGCGTTGACGCTGGTCAGGCGTACCAGCTTGTGGTCGCTCAGCATGCTGCGCATGCGGTCGCGCGACCCCTCGCTCCAGAGCGCAACCAGCACTTTCTTGCGTTGCGATTGCAGCGCCTGGATGTGAGCGACGACGGCCTCGAACACGTTCATATGGCTGTCGTTGCGCTCCGGCGCAAAGTTGCGGCCAGCGCGCGCGCCGGCGTCGAAGACATTGGCGTCAGCGGGAACGGCGAACGGCGTCAACCGCGCCAGCGCGCCCTCGCGCAGTCGCCCCTCCCATTCGTGCTGCCTGAGATAGAGCCGATCCGCCGGCAACGGCTTGTAGAGCGTGCCGCCGCCGGGATGGTCCAGCGCCTCGCGCCGCGCGTCATAATAGTCGGCGATCTGCTTGAAGCGCTCGCGCGCGGCGTCCTCGCCTTGCGGCTCGATCGCCACCGGCGCATCGCCGAGATAGTCGAACAGCGTGTCCATCCGCTCCTGGAACAGCGGCAGCCAATGTTCCATGCCGGGATGGCGGCGGCCTTCGGTGACGGCCTCATAGAGCTGATCCTCGGGAGACGGCGCGCCGAATTCGGCGACGTAACCCATGCGGAAGCGGCGGATCGTCTCGGTGACGAGCTGGAATTCCGAGATCGGCACCAGATCGAGCGAGCGCATGTCCAAAAGCGTACGCTGCGTCTCGGCATCGAAGGAGCGGATCGATTCCAGGCTGTCGCCGAAGAAGTCGAACCGCACCGGCTGGTCGAGGCCCGCCGGGAAAAGATCGAGGATGCCGCCGCGGACGGCATACTCACCGGGTTCGCGCACCGTCGAGGAGCGCGCGTAGCCGTTGTGCTCGAGCCAGGCGACGATGGAATCCATCGGCACGACCTGGCCGGGCGCAACCGAGAGCGCCTGGGCCGCGACAGAATCGCGGGCGGGCACACGCTGCACGATGGCGTTGACCGTGGTCAGTACGATCATCGGCTTGTCGCTGCCGGTCAGGCGCGCGAGCCGCGCCAGCGTGGTCAGCCGCTGCGCCAGGATGCCGCCATGCGGCGAGACGCGGTCATAGGGCTGGCAGTCCCAGGCCGGAAACTGCAGCACGGGCAAATCGGGTGCGAAAAACTCCAGGGCACGCGCCAATTGCTGCATGCGCGGACCGTCGCGGCAGACCACGGCAAGGCCGACCGCGGGCCTGTTCGGACGCGCGGCGATGGCGCGCGCGAGATCGGAGATGACGAGACCTTCGGCACCTTCGGCGACATTGGCGAGCGTCAGCGGGCGGCCGGGTGCCAGCAGTTCGGCGGGCGATTTCGCTTGCGGTTTCATGCGTCCTTATCCGCGGCGCGAAAGGATTTGATGCGCTCGAACAGCGGATTGGCGTATTCCGCCGGCAATGATCGGCCGCCGGTGACCGCGGCATAGAACTCGGGGTCCGGAACCTCCAGCAGATGCTCGAGTTGCCCCAATTCGTCATCGCTCAGATCAGCGATTTCCGCGTCCGCAAAACGGCCGAGAATCAGGTCAAGCTCGCGGGTGCCACGGCGCCAGCAGCGAAACAACAGCCGCTTGCGGCGCTCATCGAGCCCCCGGCTCGATCGGGTCGATCCAGTCATCCAATCCATTCCAGTGCAACGCCAAAAGCCCGGACGTGCCGGGCGCGGTGGATATAGCGATGCCGAGCGCCGATGTCAGCCCTCTTGCGCGCGTAAGTTATCAACCGTCTGGTCATTGCCTGGCTTGACCCGGCAATCCATCCTCTGAAGGGATGAACGGGCGGATCTCTGGCGCGAAGACGCGCTTCTCGCTTTTGTCCGCGCATGACGGATTGTATGTGTCGAGACACTAGAATGCGCCCTGCTCTGCTCAATCCGCTGTTTGCGCCGGTCACGAGCCTTTCCGGCGTCGGACCGAAGCAGGACAAGCTCTTGCGCTATCTGCTCGGGCGGGAGGAGACGCCGCGGCTGGTGGATTTGCTTCTGCATATGCCGAGCCAGGTGATCGACCGCCGGGCGCGGCCGAAAATTCGCGACGCCTCGCCAGGGACCGTGGTCACGCTGGAGGTGACGGTGGGCCGGCATCGTCCGCCGCCCCCGCACAACCGGCGTGCGCCCTATCTCGTTTATGCCAGCGACGAGACCGGCGATGTGGTGCTGACGTATTTTCGCAACCCGCCAGGCCACGTCGAAAAGCTTTTGCCGGTAGGCAGCAAGCGCTTCGTCTCCGGCACCTTGCAGATGTATGACGGCCTTGCGCAAATCGTGCATCCGGATCGCGTGGTCGACGAAAGCGCCTTCGCGCAATTGTCGGGCATCGATCCCGTCTATCCCTTGACGGAAGGCCTGGCGCTCGGCTCGCTCAAGCGGGCGATCGCGCAGGCGCTGGCGAAATTGCCTGATTTGCCGGAATGGATCAGCCCGGAGGTGATCCGCCGCTGCCACTTTCCACCGCTTCGCGAAGCATTGTCGCGCGTGCACCAGCCCATCGAGCTCACCGACGTCCTGCCCGATGGTCCGTTCTGGACGCGGCTTGCCTTCGATGAACTGCTCGCCGGGCAGTTGGCGCTGGGACTGATCCGCGCCCAACTGCGCCGTCCGGCCGGCGACCGTCATGCCGGCGACGGCCATTTGCGCAAGAAGATCATCGATGCCCTGCCTTACGCGCTCACCGCCTCGCAACGCCAGGCCGCGGCCGCGATCGCCGATGACCTTAAACAGCCGGTGCGCATGCTGCGGCTGCTGCAGGGTGACGTCGGCTCCGGCAAGACGGTGGTGGCGCTGCTCGCGGCCGCCGCCGTCGCCGAGGCCGGCAAGCAGGCGGCGCTGATGGCGCCGACGGAAATCCTGGCGCGCCAGCACATCAAGACCATCGCGACGCTGGCCGAACGTGCCGGCATGAGGGTCGCGATCCTCACGGGCCGCGAGAAAGGCAAGGAGCGGCGCCAGCTTCTGGCGCAGCTCGAAGCCGGCGATTTTGATCTCGTGGTCGGCACGCATGCGCTGATCCAGGACGACGTCGTCTTCAAGGACCTGGCGCTTGCCGTCGTCGACGAGCAGCACCGCTTTGGCGTCCGCGAGCGGCTGGCGCTGACCGCCAAAGGCGAAGCCGTCGACGTGCTGGTGCTCAGTGCGACGCCGATCCCGCGCACGTTGGTGCTGACCTATTTCGGCGACATGGACGTCTCGGAACTGCGCGAAAAGCCGGCGGGCCGCCAGCCGATTGACACCCGCGCCGTGCCTGATAGCCGGCTGGAAGAGGTGATGGACGCGGTCGGCCGCGCGCTCTCAGCGGGCAAGCTCGTCTACTGGATCTGTGCCCTGGTGGAGGAAAGCGAGGCTGAGGCTACCGACCACCTCACCAATGCGACGAAACGCTTCGACAGCCTGCGGCAGCGGTTCGGCCACAAGGTCGGTCTCGTCCACGGCCAGATGAAGGGCGCAGACAAGGACCGCGTCATGGCGGAGTTCGCCGCCCAAGACATCGGCCTGCTAGTCGCGACCACCGTGGTCGAGGTCGGCGTCGACGTACCCGCCGCAACCATCATGGTGATCGAGAACGCCGAGCGCTTCGGCCTGGCGCAACTGCATCAATTGCGCGGGCGGATCGGCCGCGGCGCCGAGGCTTCCACCTGTCTCCTGCTCTATCATGAGCCGCTCGGCGAAATCTCCAAGGCGCGGCTGAAGGTGATCCGCGAAACCACCGACGGCTTCCGGATCGCGGAGGAAGATCTGAAGCTGCGCGGCGAAGGCGATGTGCTCGGCATCCGCCAGAGCGGCCTGCCCGGTTATCGGATCGCCCGCTCGGACGTCCACGGTCAATTGATGACCCAGGCGCGCGACGAGGCGCTGCGCATCCTGAAAGACAATCCGAAGCTCAAGGGCGAGCGCGGCGAAGCGCTGCGCTGCCTGCTCTATCTGTTCGAACGCGACGAGGCGATTCCCCTGATCGGGGCGGGCTGACGTTGTGAGAGCGTGGAGTTCTCACTCCACCTTCGCCGGCTCCGGCTGCAGCGAGGCGTTGGCGATCCGGGCCGCATTGGCCATGCCGGCAAGCGCCGCCGCTTTCTTCTGCGGATCGTGGCCGGCACCCGGCTGCACCACGCCGCAGGACATGATCAACGTCGCGGCATCTTCCGTGCTCATGTCGACTTCGATGATCTTGCTCTTCGGCACATAGAAGAAAAACCCGGTGGTCGGATTCGGCGCGCAGGGCAGAAACACCGAGATATGGTCCTCCTGTCCCGGCAGGCTGCGGGCGACGTCGGCGCTCGGCGACTGCGAGATCAGCACGATGGACCACATGCCGGGGGAGGGAAATTCGACCAGGCCGACGCGGCGGAAACTCGACCCCTGACCCGAGAACAGCGTCTCGAATACCTGCTTCAGCCCGCGATAGATCGCGCGTACCGCGGGGATGCGCCCGAGCAGGCGGTCGCCGAGATCGACCAGCGTGCGGCCGATCAGGTTCGCCGTGAGAAAGCCCAGCAGCGTCAGCGCAACCACGGCCACGATCAGGCCGGAGCCCGGCAGGCCGAACGGCAGATAGGTTTCGGGGCGGTAGGCGATCGGCACAAAGGGGCGGACCAGGCCGTCGACCCAGGTCACGAACCACCAGGTGAGATAGAGCGTGATGGCGACGGGTCCGGCCACGACGAGGCCGGTGAGAAAGTAGTTGCGAAACCGCGCCATCAAGCCGTGATGCGCCGGCTCCGCCAGGGTCTCGGCCGGCGGCAGTTCGGGCGGGGGCAAATTGTCGGCGCTCATGGGGGTTCCGGGCCGGAGTTCAGCTATCAGCTAGGTGTTCTAGCAGATTTTTGAAGAGCCCGGAGGCGGCAAGCAAGTCCCTCTTACTCCACAGTTACCGATTTTGCGAGATTGCGGGGCTGGTCCACGTCGGTGCCCATCACGACGGCGGTGTGGTAGGCCAAAAGCTGCACGGGAACGGCGTAGACCATGGGGCTGAAGGCGGCAGCCATGTCGGGCAGCACGATCGTCACCAGCGATTGCACGGTGGCTTCCGCCGCGCCCTTGGCGTCGGTCATCAGGATGATGTTGCCGCCGCGGGCGGCGACTTCCTGCATGTTCGATACGGTCTTCTCGAAAACCCTGTCGAACGGCGCGATCACGACAACCGGCGTGTACTCGTCGATCAGTGCTATCGGTCCGTGCTTGAGCTCGCCCGCGGCATAGCCTTCGGCGTGGATATAGGAAATTTCCTTCAGCTTCAGCGCGCCTTCCAGCGCCAGAGGGAACGAGGTGCCGCGGCCGAGATAGAGCACGTCGCGGCTCTTGGCGATGTCGCGAGCGAGTTTCTCGATCTGCGGTTCGGTGGCCAGTGCAGCGGCCATGAGCCGCGGAATCTCGATCAGGCCATGCGCGAGCTTGGCCTCGTCCGTCTCCGACAACGCGCCGCGCGCCTTGCCGGCCGCAATCGCCAGCGCCGCGAGCGTCATCAACTGGCAGGTGAACGCCTTGGTCGAGGCGACACCGATCTCGGGTCCGGCCAGCGTCTGCAGCACGGTCTCGCTTTCGCGCGCGATGGTCGAGGTCGGCACGTTGACAACCGACAGCGTGTGCGCGCCCTCGGCTTTGGCGTAGCGCAGCGCCGCCAGCGTGTCGGCGGTCTCGCCGGACTGCGAGATGAAGATCGCGAGATCGCCCCTGCGCAAGGGCGCCTCGCGGTAGCGGAATTCCGAGGCGATATCGATCTCGACGGGGATGCGCGCGAACCGCTCGAACCAGTATTTGGCGATGTAGCCCGCATAATTCGCGGTGCCGCAAGCCGTGATGGAGACGTGCTGGATGTCCTTGAAGTCGAACGGCAGCGTGAGCGGCAGCCGGACGCGCTCTGCCGCCATGTCGACGTAGCGGGCGAGCGTGTGGCCGACGACCTCCGGCTGCTCATGGATTTCCTTGGCCATGAAGTGGCGGAAATTGGCCTTGTCGACCAGAGAGGCGGCAGCGCTTTGCTTGTGCGCGTCCCGGTGCACAATGGCGCCGCTCTTGTCGTAGATGGTCGCACCCTTGCGCGTCATCACCACCCAATCGCCGTCCTCGAGATAGGCGACGGTGTCGGTGAAAGGCCCGAGCGCGATCGCATCGGAGCCGAGATACATCTCGCCGTCGCCGAAACCGATCGCGAGCGGCGGACCGTTGCGGGCGCCGATCATCAGGTCGTCGTCGCCGGAGAAGATGAATCCGAGCGCGAAGGCGCCTCGAAGCTGCGACAGCGCCGCCTTTACCGCGTCGGCGGGCTTGATGCCCTGCCGCATCAAATCATCTACCAGATGCAGCACGATCTCGGTGTCGGTCTCGGTCTTGAAGACCGTGCCCTTTTGCTCGAGCGCCTCGCGCAGTTGCCGGAAATTCTCGATAATGCCGTTGTGGACCACGGCGACGCGCTCGGTGGCGTGCGGATGTGCGTTGTTTTCGGTCGGCTTGCCATGGGTAGCCCAGCGGGTATGGCCGATGCCGGTGTGGCCCTCGAGCGGCGCCGCCTTCAGCCGCGCTTCGAGATTCTTCAGCTTGCCTTCCGCGCGGCGCCGCTCGAGCGTGTCGCCTTCGAGGGTTGCGACGCCGGCGGAATCGTAACCGCGATATTCAAGCCGCTTGAGGGAATCGACCAGTTGCTCGGCGACCGGTCCCCGCCCCAAAATGCCAATGATCCCGCACATGCGGTTGAAGTCCCCCGCTTCGACGATTCTCGAACGCGCGCGGATTTCTTATCGAAAACGGCGCTGGTCAAGATACTCAATAATTATTGCCGATTGCGACAGGGTTAAGCATGAACCTTAATAATTCGCTGGTGGGCGATCGCTCGCCCGTGCCAGCGCGAGTGCGCCGGCCGCGGAAGGCGTGGCTCGCGCTATTCTGTCGTGTCGCTTCGGTCGGCCGCTGTGCGCTGATCGGCACCCTGTTGCGGCTCTTCGGCGTGCCGCTCCTGCTCCTTGCCTTCGACGATCAACTTGTCGTCGCCGATCATCTGGCCGATGGCCTGTTTGGTTCGCGCCTGGACCTTCTCCTGCAACCGGCTCATGTGCTCGCTCCCTGATTTGCCGATCAACTCGCGAGCTTGCCGATGTTTCCCGATGGAACCTGCGGTGAGCCGCCGGGTTCTGCCCGTAAACAAGGGAGTACCGATCGAGGGAAGATCCAAGATGACCAAGCGCCAGCTCGAGAATGCGCTCGGCCTGCGCTGAGGGCCCCGCTCAACCCTTCGGTTTCTTCTCGCGCGTCTTGATCTCGCGATAGCGCTTCGCCCCGCCCTCGCGGATGCTCTGCTGGCTGCGTTCCACAGCCATGGCATCGTCGGGCACGTCCTTGGTGATGACCGATCCCGAGCCGATATAGGCGCCGGTGCCGATCTTGACCGGCGCGACCAGCGAGGAATTGGTGCCGACGAAGGCGCCCTCGCCGATCAGGGTCTTGTGCTTGGAGAAGCCGTCATAATTGCAGGTGATGGTGCCGGCGCCGATGTTGGAATTGGCGCCGATCTCGGCATCGCCGATATAGGAGAGATGGTTGACCTTGACGCCGGCTTCCAGCCTCGCCGCCTTTGTCTCCACGAAATTGCCGATTCTGGAGCCTTCGCCCAGCGCTGTGCCGGGCCGCAGGCGCGCATAGGGGCCGACGGAGGCCTTCCTGCCGATCGAAGCCTGCACGATATGCGAGAAGGAATGAATCACCGCGCCGTCGGCGATCGATACGCCCGGGCCGATCACGACGAACGGCTCGATGGTGACGTCCTTGCCGAAGCTGGTATCGGCGGCGAGAAAGACGGTTTCGGGAGCGATGAGCGTGACGCCGGCTTCCATCGCCGCCTTGCGCAGACGCCCCTGCATCACGCTTTCCGCTTCCGCGAGCTGCGCCTTGGTGTTGATGCCGCGCACTTCGTCTTCATTGGTTTCGATCACGACGGCCTCCAGCCCTGAATCTCTTGCGATGGTCGCGGCGTCGACCAGATAATACTCGCCCTTGGCGTTGGCGTTGCCGATCCTGTCGAGGATGCTGAGCGCGCCTTGGCCCTCGAATGCCATCACCCCGGCATTGCACAGCGTGACCCGGCGCTCGTCCGGCGTCGCGTCGGCATGCTCGCGAATCGCGACCAGCCGGTCGCCCTGCAACAACAGCCGGCCATACCCGGTCGGATCGGCGGCACGGAAGCCGAGCACGGTCAGCGCCGCGCCATTCTGCAGCGGCGCACGCAGGCGCGCAAAAGTTTCGGCCGAGATCAGCGGCGTATCGCCGAAGGCAACGAGCAGATCATCGGCGCCGCGGGCAATCGCCTGGCGCGCCGCCAGCGCCGCATGCGCCGTGCCGAGCCGTTCCCGCTGCACGAAAATCTCGGTATCGGCGCGGATCCGGCGCGCCTCGTCGGCGACCGCCTGATGGTCCGGTCCGATCACCACCGCAAGACGGCTGCCCGGGCCGCTGGGCGCCGCCTGCAGCACATGGGCGAGCAGCGATTGGCCCGCCACGGGATGCAGCACTTTCGGCAGGCTGGAGCGCATGCGAGTGCCCTCGCCGGCCGCGAGCACGATTGTCAGGCTGGATCGAGCCGTCATCGCCTTCCTTGAACCTTCATCGCGGGTTCCGTCGGGGGCTGTCATAAATGCGTTTTCCTGGCTTCGCAAACGCCCGGGACTCCAAGTTGGGGGTTCAATTCCTGATAATGTTCCCGCGGTGATTCGTGGATATTTCAGGGAATCTGGCAAATCGTGGCAAAAGGATCGGACCCGCCCGTCGGCACCCGTGATGCC
>JAFAUV010000117.1 GCA_019243075.1 Bradyrhizobium sp. | reverse complement strand
CATGGTGATGGAGAACATGTTCGGCGACATCCTGTCCGATCTTACCGCCGGTCTCGTTGGCGGCATGGGCATGGCGCCCTCGGTGGACATCGGCGACCGTTACGCCGTGTTCCAGCCTTGCCACGGCACCGCCCCCGATATCATGGGGCAGGGCAAGGCCAACCCGACCGGCATGATTCTCTCCACGGCCATGATGCTGGACTGGCTCGCCGACAAGCACGGCATCGGGAGCGCGGCGGAAGCCAGCGAGAAAATCGAACGCGCGGTGGACCAGGCCTATGCCGGCGGCATCAAGCCGATCGAGTTCGGCGGGCGCAACGGCACCGCCGACATCACGAAGGCGGTGCTGGAGGCGCTTTAGCTATTTGCCCTTGAACTCCGGCTTGCGCTTTTCCATGAAGGCGCGGCGGCCTTCGCGGAAATCTTCCGAGTCCATGCAGTCGATGCCGATCTGCTTGATCGCAGCCATGTCGCGATCGGCCGGATCTTTCAGCACCTGCGCGATGGTGATCTTGGCGGCCTTGATGGCAAGCGGGGCATTGCCGGATATGGTGGTGGCGATCTCCATGGTGGCGCCCCACAATTCATTGGTCGGAACCACGCGGTCGACGAGACCGATGCGCAGCGCTTCCCCGGAATCGATCCGCATGCCCGTATACATGATGAGCCGCGCCTGCGACGGACCGACCAGCGACACCAGGTTACGCAGGCCGTCATAGCCATAGGCGATGCCGAGCCTGGCCGCGGGAATGCCGAACTGGCTGTCTTCGGCGGCGATGCGCATATCGGTCAGCATCGCGACCTGCATGCCGCCACCGAGGCAGAAGCCGCGGATGCAGGAAATGGTGGGTTTTGGGAAACTGCCGAGCAGCGCGCGCTGCGCATCGCTCCTTCTCGCATACTCCTCGGACGCCGCCGCATTGTGGCGCGTCTTCTCGAACTGGCTGATATCGGCCCCCGACACGAACGCCTTGTCGCCGGCGCCGACCAGCACCACGACCCGCACCTGCGGATCGTCGCGCAACTCGGTCAGCACGTGGCCGACGCCTTCCCACATCTCGAGCGACATGGCGTTGCGCTTTTCGGGATTGTTGAAGGTAAGGACGCCGACGCCGTCCTTGATGCTCTTGAGGATCTTGCCGTCGGCAAAGGATTTCTCGTTCTTGGTGAGGTCCAGCATCTGAAGCGGCTTTCGGCTAGGAACGGGTGGTGGCGAAGGGGAGCACGACGCCGGCGCCGCCACCGATAAACGCGTGCCACTCCGGATTCTGGATGTCGGGCAGCCCAAGGCTGCCGCCTACGATGACGGCAGGTTGGTGCGGTCGCGCCCCGGGCCAGCACGTGGCCTGGCGCGGCGACGACGTGCCGGTTGCTCCGGTTGCCTTGATCGATCGTATCCGCGGCGCGGCGAGGTAAGCTTCCCGAGCCGGCCGCGGCCGGCGCGACCGCAATTTATTCCTCGTTGGCCGCGATCGATTCCATCAAAGAGACGAGCTGGCGCTGCACTGTCTGGTCCTTGATCTTGCTGTAGGCGCGCAGCAGGCGAAGGCTGAATGCGCTGTCGAGGAACAGCAGGCTCTCGACCTCGCGCGCCTTGCTGTCGCCGTCGTAGAAGAAGGTGACGGGCACATCGAGCGCGGTCGCGATCTGCTGCAACCGCGCAGCACCGACCCGATTGACGCCCTTCTCGTATTTTTGGACCTGCTGGAAGCTCACGCCGAGCTTGTCACCGAGCTCGGCCTGCGAAATCTTCTGCTCGACGCGCCGCAGCCGAATCCGCTTGCCAAGCTCGATGTCGGGTTTGCCGGCACTGCGTTGCTTCATTTTCTTAGCCGCTGATTTGTTCATCCTCGTCTCACCGTCCTTCGGTCGGAAAGCCCCCGAACAAATGGGTCGGGGGTTCACCCATAGATACCGCTTCAAGCTCCCGCGGATGGACGAAGGCGTCGCCGAACCACGGGTATTTCGCGGGATTGAAGGCCTCCACCAGCCAGTCGATCATGTGCCGCACCCGCGGGATGCGGCCGCTGCCTGGATGATAGGAAAGCCAAATGTCGAGCGACCAGTGCGTATCGATATCGAGTGGTATCACCTTTCCATTTCCGCCCAGCGCATGGGCATAGGTCGGAAACACGCCGATGCCGGCGCCGTTGGCCACGGCCCAGTAGTTGGCGCTGGAGACATTGGTCTTCATCACCACGAGATCGCGTTCGCTTTGGCCAGGAAACAGGCTCGCGAAGGCATCGCCTGCGGCCGCTTGGTCGGCAAGCTGCATCACCAGCCGATGCTTGGTGAGCTCGGCCGCCGTCTTCGGCTCGCCATAGGTGGCGAGATATTGCTCGCTGGCGAAAAACATCAGATGCATCCGGCCGAGCCGCACCTGCTTGATGTCCAGCGCAGCCGGCTGGGTGAGCTGGATGGCGATGTCGGCTTCGTGCCGCGACACGTCGGCGAGACGGTTGGCGCAATGCAGGTCGATCAGGATGCTCGGAAACGAACGCTGGAATTCCACAAGGCGAGGGGCGATCCAGAACGTGCCGAGCCCCTCGGCCACCGCGACGCGGATCTCGCCGGACAATGCGTTGCTGGCGGAGATGCTGGCCCGCAGGAGGTCGAAGGAGGCCGCTTCCATGCGTTCGACCGCGGCCATCACGTGCACGCCCTCGTCGGTCAGCCGCGCGCCATGCACGTCGCGGATGAACATGGTGGCCCCGGTCTGGCGCTCGAACTCGCCGACGCGCCGACGCACCGCATTGATGGAAAGGCCAAGCCGCTCCGCCGCCGACCGGAAGCTTCCGCAGCGCGCGACTTCGAGGAATACGCGTGCCGCATCCCAGTCCGTCAGACTGCCGAGAGCGACACGACGGCGTTCCTCCTGGGGAACGCCCCTTTCCACTGCTAGATGCATACAAGCCCTTTCTGTCTGCTAAATTTGGCAGAATCCTGCGGGGACTACAACCACGACGGGTCGGCCATCCTCGCTTTTCGCGGACACGCGCTACGTCGGGTAGGACAGGGGCAGGGCACAAGATGGGGCCGGATGACAGCGATTCCCGTAGGAAAAGGTATTCGGGTGACGTCAGCCTCGGCGCCTGCGCGTCATTGTCTTCGGTCGGCATCCCTTTCGCGATGCCGGTCCATGGCAAGCAGGAATATCTTCCCCGGATGCGGCCGGCTGGAACCGGCGCTGTGCTCTGATGCTTTGGTTGATTCCCATCGGATGGACCGGCGCTGCAGCGGCGCCGCAGGCGTCCCCCCTGATGCTGGCTTCGAACCCCGCAACGAAATGATGTTCGAACGCGCCGATCCCCCGTGCTATCGTTCCAGACCATGCTCGGTCCTGCTGGAACGCAGCCTCTGTTTGAGCCGGACCCCGGATCACATATCGGCGGCAGACATGCATCGGGTCGCAACAAAGCCGATGGAATGAGCGCCGGTGGTTGATTCGGACGAACATCTACTTTCCGTGCTCGAAACGCTCGAACAGTGTCGCGCTGCGCTTTGCGCGGGCGGCCGGGACGAAACCGCCCAATTGCTCTCGGTCGCCATTCTCGATCTGCGCATGAAGCTGAATCAGATCGGCGATGCCGAGCTGAAGGTCTTGTGCGAGGAAGTCATGCGCGGCGAGGAGCGGGACGGCTCCGCCGCACGACCCGCCCAGCGGCGGCATCCGCGGCTGCGCGTCGTGAAATAGCGACGGCGCGCTCGCCCGCGTGCCATCCCCCGAGAATGCCGCGTTTGTGATCGGCAAAAAATCCTCGTCATCGATACGGCGCGCGGCTATGCAGCGTAAGACGCAAAGCGGGCTTGCGCGCCCCCTTCGCTCGGAGGCAGAGATGGCGATGACGGCATGATCCCACACGTATCGATCCCGGCGGCGTTGATTGCCGGCCTGGTCAGCTTCCTGTCGCCATGCGTGCTGCCTCTGGTCCCGCCCTATCTGATCTATCTCACCGGCGCCACCATCGAGCATGTCGCCAACGAGGAGGCGGAAGCCTCCTCGCGGCGGGCGGTGATGATTTCCGCGGCCCTGTTCGTGCTCGGCTTCTCCACCGTGTTCGTGCTGCTCGGCGCGAGCGCGTCCCTGATCGGCGGCCTCATTCGCGCCTGGTCGGCACAGCTTGCGATCCTCGCCGGCATCGTCATCATCGTCATGGGCCTGCACTTCCTCGGGCTGACGCGGATCGGCCTGTTGATGCGGGAGGGGCGCCTGCCGATCCCGAAACCCGTCGGGCTCTGGGGCGCCTATGTGATGGGGCTCGCCTTTGCGTTCGGCTGGACGCCGTGCATCGGGCCGATCCTGGCGGCCATCCTGTCGATCGCGGCGACCGAGGCCACCGTCGCCAAGGGTGCGGGCCTGCTGGCGGTCTATTCCGCCGGGCTCGGCATTCCCTTTCTCGTCGCGGCCTTCATGGTCGAGCAGTTCTCGACGCTGTTCTCGCGCATGAAGCGGCACCTGGCGACGGTGGAGCGGGCGATGGGCGTGCTGATGATCATCACCGGGATCGGCTTTCTGACCGGCGCCGTGTCCGGTGTCAGCATCTGGCTGCTCGACACCTTTCCGTCCTTGCAGAGCTTTGGCTAACCTAGTTTTGCTCCTCCAGCGAACACAGCACCGTATAGATCACGCCGCGCGGCAGGAAATCGACCGTGGCCTCGCCACCGAGCTGATCGCGCGCGCTGCGCTCGATCAGACGTGAGCCGAAGCCGCGCTGAACGGGAGCGGTGACCGGCGGTCCGCCGGTTTCGGTCCAGATCAGCCGCAGCTTTCGCGCGCCGTTGTCCTCGAGCACTTCCCAGTCGAGCGCGACAAGGCCGCTGTCGTTCGACAGCGCGCCATATTTCGCCGCATTGGTTGCGATCTCATGCACGATCATCGACAGCACGACCGCAAGGCGCGGCGGTAGCGGCACGGCGGGGCCGAACATCTTGATCCGCTCGGGGCTGTTCAGCAGATAGGGTTGCAGCACGCGCTTGACGACGTCGGCGAGTTCGGAGCCCTGCCATTTCTCCTGACTGAGCAGATTATGCGCTTCGGCAAGTGCGCCGAGCCGGCCCTCGAATTTCTCGCGCTCGGCGCGCGTTGCGCTGCGGAAGGTCTGCGCCGCGATCGCCTGCAGGATCGCAAGCGTATTTTTCACGCGGTGATTGAGCTCCTCGACCAGGAGGTCGTGCAGCATCTCGCCGCGCGCGATCGTGGTCGCCATCCGGACCGCGAAGGCAAACCCGATCAGGAGCAGCACCGCGCCGATCGCGCTTGCGATCGCAAGGCTCCGCCACAGCGGGGCGGCGAGCGAGCTTTCCGAGATGCCGGCCGCCACGATCCAGCCCGTCAGCCTCGAATGGGCAAAGCCCGACATCAGCTGGACGCCGTCGAGCGACACCGTCGGCTTGGCGGCTTCGTCCCGGTGCAGCATGTCAGCCAGGATGGAGGGCGTGGCGCGCTTGCCAAAACTGTCCTGCGGGTTCGGCACGCGCCCGAACACGACGCCGTTGCCATCA
>JAFAUV010000006.1 GCA_019243075.1 Bradyrhizobium sp. | reverse complement strand
AAAGTCCAAGCTGCTCGCCGGCATGCGTGAAGCTTCCCGCTTCCGCCGCTGCGTGAAATACCTTCAGCTTGTCCCAATCCATGTCCGTAAATCCGTCACGTGTTCTGGTCATTTGCATTCGGTTCATTCCGCGGCGGCGCGTTCGCTGGCGCGCAGCGCCAGGAAGCGTTCGGCCTCCAACGCGGCCATGCAGCCGAGGCCGGCGGCGGTGACCGCCTGCCGATAGACCTCGTCGGCGACGTCGCCGGCGGCGAACAGGCCGGGCACCGAGGTCGCCGTCGAGTTCGGCGCGACCTCGACATAGCCGGAGGGTTTCAGCTTGACCTTGCCGACCACGAGATCGGTCGCCGGGGCATGGCCGATCGCGATGAAGACGCCGTCGGCAGCAAGCTCGCTCACGGCGCCGCTCTTGAGGTTCTTCACGCGCACATGGGTGACTTTGGCCGGATTTTCGGCGCCCGCGATCTCATCGATCACGCTGTCCCAGATCACCTTGATCTTGGCATGCCTGAACAGGCGGTCCTGCAGGATGCGCTCGGCGCGGAAGTGATCGCGACGGTGCACCAGCGTCACCTTGGAGGCGAAATTGGTGAGAAACAGCGCCTCCTCGACCGCGGTGTTGCCGCCCCCGACCACCACGACCTCCTTGCCGCGGTAGAAGAAGCCGTCGCAGGTCGCGCAGGCCGAGACGCCGAAGCCCTTGAACTTCTCTTCCGATGGCAAGCCGAGCCAGCGCGCCTGCGCGCCGGTGGCGAGAATGACGCTATCGGCGAGATAGATGTCGCCGGAGTCGCAGGTCAGGCGGAACGGCCGCTGCGCGGTCTCGAGCTTGGTGACGAGATCGGTGACGATCCTGGTGCCGACATGGGCCGCCTGCTTTTCCATCTGCTCCATCAGCCAGGGTCCCTGGATGACGTCGGCAAAGCCCGGGTAGTTCTCCACGTCGGTGGTGATGGTGAGCTGGCCGCCGGGCTGGATGCCCTGGATCAGGATCGGCTCGAGCATCGCGCGTGCGGCATAGATGGCCGCCGTGTATCCCGCCGGCCCGGACCCGATGATGACGACCTTGGCATGAATGGGAGCGGGCATGGGGCGGATGTCTCAGTGGCTGGAATGAGGCCGGCACACGCGCTGAAAAGGCTGGGGGAGGTCCCGCGGCGGTGCCGAAAGTGTCAAATCCAAGTCTAAGATATCTGGCGAGCCATGCAAGAATTGCAATCCATCTCGGCGAATTTTCCCCGCAACGTGAACTTATTGCGCAGTGCACGCGCAATAAAATTGCTCAACCTCGGCGAGCTGCGCTAAGAGAGTTGCCGCTGCAGCGAGTCTGCGGCCATTCGCCAGGGAACCGCAATTCACGTGTCCAAGAACCTAGATGAGATCGACCTCCGGATCCTGAGCGAGATACAGGCCGACGGCCGAATCACCAATGTGGAACTCGCCAAACGCGTCGGGATCTCGCCGCCGCCCTGCCTGCGCCGGGTGCGAACATTGGAAGAGGAAGGCTACATCCAGGGCTATCGCGGGCTGCTTGACCCGCGCAAACTGGGTTTCGACGTCACCGTGTTTGCGTCGGTGCATCTGTCGAGCCAGGCCGATGCCGATTTGCGCGCCTTCGAGGCGTTCGTGCGCGGGGAACCACTGGTGCGCGAATGCTGGATGCTTTCCGGCGAGGTCGATTTCATCCTGAAATGTGTCGCGCCCGACATGGCGACGTTCCAGGACTTTGTCACGCATCTCACCGCAGCGCCGCATGTGCGCAACGTGCGTACCTCGCTGGTGCTGCATAATTCGAAATATGAAGCCGTGGTGCCGCTGGAAGTGAAGGGGCGGGGTTAGCTCGCGCCCTTCTTCCTCCGCAGCGCGTCGACACCCCACGGTCCGCCGCCCGCACAGGCGAGATAGAGGCAGGAGAAGCAGTACATGATGGCAAGGTTGCCGTTGTTCAAAAGCGGAATGAAGCCGCGCGGAAAGTGCCCGATGAAATAGGCGAACGCCATCTCGCCGCAAAGGATGAAGGCGGCCAGGCGCGAGAACAGGCCCAGGATCAAAAGTCCGCCGAACACGAATTCGAACACCGCAGCGTCCCAGAACAGCGAGAACATCTCGACCTTGTCGAACGGGGCCACGACAGGGAATTTGAAGATCTTGGCGACGCCGAACTGGAACAGCGACAGGCCGGTCATGATGCGGAAAATGCTGAGAACTGGGGGCTCGCCGGAGCGGAGCAAGCGGTTGAATGTCTCCATGGTGGCCCGCTCCCTCACGCCTTCTTCATGTTGGCATCGACGCTCCAGGGGCCGCCGCCCGCGGTCGATAGATAGAGACAGGCGAAGCAGTAGATGATGGCGAGCGAGCCGCCATTGATCAGCGGGAAGAAGCTGCGCGGCGCATGCACCGTGAAGTAGGCCACCGCCATTTCGCCGGAGACGATGAAGGCGGCCGGCTGCGTGAACAGGCCGAGGATCAACAGCGCGCCGCCGACCAGCTCGATGATTCCGGCCAGTCCCAACAGCGAGAACAGCTTGATACCCGCATAGGCCGCGACCGGGGGCCAGCCGAACAGCTTGCCCATGCCATGTTCGATGATCATCAACCCCGTGATGAGGCGCAGCACGCTGAGCGCGCGCGGGGCCCATGCGGCCATCGTCTCGGTCATGAAGGTTCCCCCGGAAATAGTCGCTTGACGACTATTCGTATCGCGGGAAGGCGACGGCGAAAAGCAGCGGCCACAACAAAATCTTGGGGGCGTTTCGCAAAGCAGCAACGGAAGAAGGCGAACGCCGAAAGATGGCGGTGCTTGCCGCGCAAGGAAAGAGGGCCGGAACATGCCGGCCCTCTTCGGATCGACGCGGCGACCTGCGGCCAAAAAGGGCTTCGATCAGGCCTGGCCCTTGCGCAACGCGTCGAGACTCCAGGGGCCGGCTCCCGCAAAGACGAAATACAGGAACACGAAGCAATAGACCGCAGCGAGCTCGCCGCCGTTCAGCACTGGATAAAAGCTGCGCCCGGCATGCACCATGAAATAGGCGACCGCGGTGAAGCCGGACAGGATGAATGCCACCGGGCGTGTGAACAGGCCGATCGTGAACAGGATGCCGCCGACGAGCTCGATCAGGCCGCCGACGCCGGCGAGCGACGAGAGCTGGATGTTGGCGAAACTGGGCACGACCGGAAAGCCGAGGATTTTTCCGGTACCGTGCTGCAGCAGGCTCAAGCCGGTGTAGATGCGAAGGATGCTGAGGAAGCTCAGAGCTATTCGCGGCGAGACGATTGCATTGTCCATGATGATGGCCCCAATAGTTATGTTATATAATCATTATGAGCCTGTACTATGAGGGCGCCCTGCGGTCCAGTTCCCCCGCTACCGGCATCGGCTCACAAAGATGTCAGCGCCTCGTGATCGATCCCAAAAGAAAAAGCCGCGCCTGTCGAGCGCGGCTCCCTCGGACGGCCGGCGGAAGTATCGCTCAGCGCCACTCGATTTTGGTGATCTCGTAGGCCTTGCCGCCGCCGGGGGTGTTGACCTCGACGGAAGCGCCTTTCTTCTTGCCGATCAGGGCGCGTGCGAGCGGCGAGGTGATCGAGATCTTGCCCTTCTTGATGTCGGCCTCGACCTCGCCGACGATCTGGTACACCGCCTTCTTCTCGGTGTCCTCGTCGACCAGCGTCACGGTGGCGCCGAACTTGATGGTGTCGCCGGAAAGCTTCGTAATGTCGATGACGTCGGCGCGCGCGAGCTTGTCCTCGAGCTCGGCGATGCGGCCCTCATTATGGGACTGCTCTTCCTTGGCGGCGTGATACTCCGCGTTCTCGGAGAGGTCGCCATGCGAACGTGCTTCGGCAATGTGCTCGATGATGCGTGGACGATCCACGGACTGGCGATGCTTCAGCTCGTCGGTCAGGGCGGCATAGCCGACAGCGGTCATCGGAACCTTTTCCATCATCTTTCTTGTCCTTCCGTCGCGCGAGCCCTCAGGCGCGGCCCGCGCGAGACCTTGGCAGATCAGGCCTTCCTGGCTTCTCAGTCCAGCCATTTGGCCCATTAATTCCGGGCCCTCAGGAGGGCCGGGACAACCTTCATGCGGGGCGGTGAGTTCCAGCCTGGGGGCTCAGTTACCGGTCGTTTGGCCCAAGGCGTCGCCGCCGGCCAACGATCAGCTCTCGGAAAAGTAACTCTGCAATGTGCGAACCTCAAGGTCCCCGCCGAGATAGGCGCGAATTCCCTGGGCAGCCGCCACGGCACCGGAAAGAGTGGTGTAATATGGCACTTTATGCAAGAGGGCAGCGCGTCGCAACGAACGGCTGTCGGCCAGCGCCTGCGGCCCCTCGGTCGTATTGAAGACGAGTTGCACGTCGCCATTGGTGATGGCGTCCACGATGTGAGGCCGGCCCTCCAGCACCTTGTTTACTTTTTCAGCCGGCACGCCCCGGTCGCTCAGGAAGCGCTGCGTGCCCGAGGTGGCCAGCACCTTGAAGCCGAGCGAGGACAATAGCCGCACGGCCTCGGCTACTCTCCCCTTGTCGATCTCGCGCACCGAGACGAATACCGTACCCTTGCGCGGCACGCGGGTGCCGCCGCCGAGCTGGCTCTTGGCAAACGCCACCTCGAAGGAGCGGTCGATGCCCATGACCTCGCCGGTCGAGCGCATCTCGGGCCCGAGCACGGTGTCGACGCCCGGGAAGCGGGCGAACGGGAACACGGATTCCTTGACGCCGACATGTTTCAGCGCGCGCTTCTTCAAGGAGAAATCGGCGAGCTTCTCGCCGGCCATGATGCGCGCGGCGATCTTGGCGACCGGCGTGCCGATCACCTTGGCAACGAAAGGCACCGTGCGCGAGGCACGCGGGTTGACCTCGAGCACGTGGATCTCGCCGTCCTTGATGGCATATTGCACGTTCATCAGGCCGATCACGTCGAGGCCCCGGGCCAGCTCACGCGTCTGCCGCTCCAGCTCCTCGATCATGTTCGCGTCCAGCGAATGCGGCGGCAGCGAGCAGGCGGAATCGCCGGAATGGATACCGGCTTCCTCGATATGCTCCATGATCCCGACGATGAAAGTGTCCTTGCCGTCAGAGAGGCAGTCGACGTCGATCTCGGTGGCGTCGGTGAGATAACGATCGAACAGCAGCGGGTTCTTGCCGAGCACGGTGTTGATCTGGCCGGTCTTGTCGTTCGGGTAGCGAGCCTTCACGTCGGCCGGCACCAGCTCGGGCAGGGTGCCGAGCAGGTAGTCCGAGAGCTGGTTCTCCTCCCGGATGATCTGCATGGCGCGCCCGCCGAGCACATAGGACGGACGTACCACCAGCGGCAGGCCGAGATCGGCGGTGACGAGGCGGGCCTGCTCGACCGAATAGGCGATGCCGTTCTTCGGCTGTTTCAGATGCAGCTTGTCGAGCACGCGCTTGAAGCGGTCGCGGTCCTCGGCAAGGTCGATCGCGTCCGGCGAGGTGCCGAGAATCGGCACTTTCGCCGCCTCCAGCGGGTGCGCGAGTTTCAGGGGCGTCTGGCCACCGAATTGCACGATCACGCCGGCGAGCTGCCCGTTCTTGCGCTCGGTATCGACGATCTCGAGCACGTCCTCTGCGGTCAGCGGCTCGAAATAGAGCCGGTCGGCGGTGTCGTAATCCGTCGACACCGTTTCCGGGTTGCAGTTGATCATGATGGTTTCAAAGCCGGCGTCATGCAGCGCAAAACAGGCATGGCAGCAGCAATAGTCGAACTCGATGCCCTGGCCGATGCGGTTCGGCCCGCCGCCGAGGATGATGACCTTCTTCTTGTCCGAGGGCGCGCTCTCGTCGGCGGTGTGGCCGGCGAACGGCGCCTCATAGCTCGAATACATGTAGGCGGTGGGAGAAGCGAACTCCGCCGCGCAGGTATCGATGCGCTTGAACACGGGACGTACGCCGAGCGCATGGCGCCCGGCAGTGACCTCGGCTTCGCTGGTTTCTGCGAGCACCGCAAGGCGGGCGTCGGAGAAGCCCATGGCCTTGAGCTGCCGCATGCCGAACGCATGGTTCGGCAGGCCGTGCTTGCGGACTTTCTCCTCCATCTCGACGATGCCGCGCATCTCGGCGAGGAACCACGGGTCGATCTTGCAGGAGTTGAAGATGTCTTCGTTCGACCAGCCGAGCCGCATGGCCTGCGCCACCTGCAGGATGCGGTTCGGCGTCGGCGTCCCCAAGGCGGCGCGGATCGCGTTTTTGTCGTCGCCGCGGCCAATCCCCGCGATGTCGATCTCGTCGAGGCCGGTCAGGCCGGTCTCGAGCCCGCGCAGCGCCTTTTGCAGGCTCTCCTGGAAGGTGCGGCCGATCGCCATGACCTCGCCGACCGATTTCATCGACGTCGTCAGCGTGGTCGCGGCACCCGGGAATTTCTCGAAGGCAAAGCGCGGGATCTTGGTGACGACATAGTCGATGGTCGGCTCGAACGAGGCCGGCGTCGCGCCGCCGGTGATGTCGTTGGCGATCTCGTCCAGCGTGTAGCCGACCGCGAGTTTGGCCGCCACTTTCGCGATCGGGAAACCGGTCGCCTTGGATGCCAGCGCCGACGAGCGCGACACGCGCGGGTTCATCTCGATCACGACCATGCGACCGTCCACCGGGTTGATGCCGAACTGGACGTTGGAGCCGCCGGTCTCCACCCCGATCTCGCGCAGCACCGCGATCGAGGCGTCGCGCATGATCTGGTATTCCTTGTCGGTCAGCGTCAGTGCGGGCGCGATGGTAATGGAATCGCCGGTGTGCACGCCCATCGGATCGAGATTCTCGATCGAGCAGATGATGATGCAATTGTCCTTCTTGTCGCGCACCACCTCCATCTCGAACTCTTTCCAGCCGAGAACGGATTCCTCGATCAGCACTTCATTGGTGGGCGACGCATCGAGGCCGCGCTCGATGATGTCCAGAAAC
>JAFAUV010000423.1 GCA_019243075.1 Bradyrhizobium sp. | reverse complement strand
CGCCTTCGGTTTCGGCCTCTCGATCCTCGGCTATCTCGCGCTCACCACGCATACGCCGGTCATGGTGCTGGTCGGCCGCATGGACGAAGGCATGAGCCACCTGATCCTGCTCTCGGTGCCGCTCTTCGTGTTCCTGGGTCTGCTCATCGAAATGACCGGCATGGCGCGGGCCATGGTGGCATTCCTGGCAAGCCTGCTCGGTCATGTCCGCGGTGGCCTGCACTATGTGCTGGTCGGCGCGATGTATCTGGTGTCGGGGATCTCGGGCTCAAAGGCCGCCGACATGGCCGCCGTGGCGCCCGTGCTGTTTCCGGAAATGAAGCAGCGCGGCGCCCGCCCGGGCGACCTCGTGGCGCTGCTGGCCGCGACCGGCGCGCAGACCGAGACCATTCCGCCGAGCCTTGTCCTGATCACCATCGGCTCGGTGACGGGCGTTTCGATCTCGGCGTTGTTCACCGGCGGTCTGCTGCCCGGCGTGGTGCTCGCGATCACGCTGTCGACGCTGGTCTGGTGGCGTTACCGCAACGAGGATCTGAGTCATGTCAAGCGCGCCGGCGCGGGCGAGATCGGCCGCACCTTTGTCGTCGCCCTGCCCGCGCTGGCGCTGCCGTTTGTCATCCGCTACGCCGTCGTCGAAGGTATTGCGACCGCCACCGAAGTGTCGACCATCGGCATCGTCTACGGCTTCGTCGTTGGCCTGTTGATCTACCGCCGCTTCGACTGGCGCCGGCTGCTGCCGATGCTGATCGAAACCGCGTGCCTGTCGGGGGCGATCCTGATGATCATCGGCACGGCCACCGGCATGGCCTGGGGTCTCACGCAATCCGGATTTTCGCGTGCCCTCGCCACTGCCATGACCGGCCTCCCCGGAGGCGCGGCGACCTTCATCGCGGTGTCGATCGTGGCCTTTGTCGTGCTCGGCAGCGTGCTCGAGGGCATTCCTGCGATCGTGCTGTTCGGTCCGCTGCTGTTTCCGATCGCACGCGCAGTCGGCGTGCACGAGGTGCATTATGCCATGATCATTATCCTGGCGATGGGCGTCGGCCTGTTCGCGCCGCCGTTCGGAGTCGGCTATTATGCCGCCTGCGCGATCGGCCGCGTCGATCCCGCCGAAGGCATCAAGCCGATCTGGGGCTATATGCTGGCGCTTCTGGCCGGGCTTGTGATCGTCGCCGTATTTCCGTGGATTTCCATAGGCTTCCTCTAGGTTCCTGAGGTTGGAGGTGACCGATGAACCAATATGAAATCGGTCTGGACAAGAACCCGGCCAATTACGTCGCCCTGACGCCGCTGAGCTTGCTTGCGCGCAGCGCGGCGGTCTATCCCGATCACGTCAGCGCGGTCTATGAAGGCCGCAGCTTCACCTGGGCGCAGACCCATGAACGCTGCCGGCGTTTTGCCTCGTATCTTGCAGGGCGCGGCATCGGCACCGGCGATACGGTCGCAGCCATGCTGCCGAACGTGCCGGCGATGAACGAACTGCATTTCGCCGTGCCGATGGCGGGCGCCGTGCTGAACGCGCTCAACATCCGCCTCGATCCGCCCTCCATCGCCTTCCAGCTCGACCATGGCGGCGCCAAGATCATCCTGGTCGATCCGGAATTTGCCGGCGTGATTGCCGAGGCGCTCAAGCTGATGAGCGGCCCAAATCCGTTCGTGATCGATGTCGACGATGCCGCCTTCTCGGATGGCAAGCGCATCGGCGAAATCGAATATGAAGTCGCACTCGCGAAGGGCGATCCAGATTTCAAGCCCAGGCGGCCGGCCGACGAATGGGACGCGATCGCCCTGAGCTACACTTCGGGCACCACGGGCAATCCCAAGGGGGTGGTCACCCATCATCGCGGCGCGTATCTGAATGCCGTCAGCAATATCCTCGCCGGCGGCCTTTTCCAGCATCCGGTCTATCTCTGGACCTTGCCGATGTTTCACTGCAACGGCTGGTGCTTTCCCTGGACCATGGCGGCCGCTGCCGGCATCAATGTCTGCCTGCGCAAGGTCGATCCGACCAGGATTTTCGAGCTGATCAACCAGCACGGCGTCACCCACATGTGCGGCGCGCCGATCGTCTACAACACGCTGATCAACGCGCCGGAGGCACCCAAAGGCAAATCGGCGAAGCCAGTGATCGGGTTGATCGCCGGCGCCGCTCCGCCGGTCGCGGTGCTCGAAGGTGCAGAGAACATCGGCATCAAGCTGACGCATGTCTACGGGCTGACGGAAGTCTATGGCCCCGCCGCCGTTTGCGCGGAGCAGCCCGGCTGGGACAAGCTACCCGCCGCCGAGCGCGCGCAGTTCAAACGGCGGCAGGGCGTCGCCTACCCGCTCGAGGAAGCCGTCACCGTGCTCGACCCGCAAACCATGCAGGAAGTGCCGCGCGATGGGGAGACCATCGGGGAAGTCATGTTCCGCGGCAATATTGTGATGAAGGGCTATTTGAAGAATGAGCAGGCGACCAGCGAAGCCTTCGCCGGGGGCTGGTTCCACACCGGCGATCTCGGCGTGCTCGACCAGCACGGCTATGTCATCATCAAAGACCGCTCCAAGGACATCATCATTTCCGGGGGCGAGAACATCTCCTCGGTCGAGGTCGAGGACATCCTTTACAAGCACCCGGCCGTGCTGTTCGCGGCCGTGGTCGCCAAGCCCGATTCGAAATGGGGCGAAGTGCCCTGCGCTTTCGTCGAGTTGAAGGACGGCGCGACGGCGACCGAAGCCGAGATCATCGCCTATTGCCGGAGCCGTCTGTCCGGCTTCAAGACGCCGAAGGCGGTGGTATTCGGCACGATCCCCAAGACCTCGACGGGCAAGATCCAGAAGTACCTGCTGCGCGACGAAGTGCAGTCAGCCAAGGCAATTTCGGCATAATGTCATTCCGCCGGGGCAAGTTTGGGTCGCCTCGACGAGCGCCGCCCATCTCATGCGATCTCCAGCCGCATTCCGTCATAAGCCGGGATCACGCCGGCCGGCAGGCTCTGCCGCAGGACCTCGTAATCGAGGTCTGAATGCATGTTGGTGATGACCGCACGCTTCGGCTTGAAGCGGCCGATCCAGCTCAGCGCGTCGTTGACGCTGAAATGACTGGGATGGCCGGCATAGCGCAGGCCGTCGACGATCCAGAGATCGAGATTTTCCAGCGCCGGCCAGCTTTCGCGCGGGATGTCGTTCAGATCGGGGGTATAGGCGGCTGCGCCGATCCGATAGCCGAGCGCAGGGATGTTGCCGTGCTGCACGTCGAAGGCCGAGAGCGTCACCGTTCCGCCCTCGCCCTGGATGTCGCGGCTTTCGCCCCCTTCGACCGCCTGCCGGGTCAGGATCGGTGGATAGTCGCTACCCGATGGCGAGACGAAACAATAGGAGAAGCGGTGCATGATGTCCTTGGCCGTCGACCGGTTCAGGTAAACCGGGATGCGGCGGCGTTGGTGGAGCACGACCGAACGCAGATCGTCGATACCGTGAGTCTGATCGGCATGTTCATGGGTGAGGAACACCGCTTCGATATGATCGACATTGGCATCGATGAGCTGCTCGCGCAGGTCGGGCGAGGTATCGATCACGATTCTGGTCGTGCCCTGCCCGGAAGTCTGCTCAACCAGCAACGAGCATCGGCGGCGGCGGTTCTTGGGGTTGTCGGGATCGCAGGCGCCCCAGCCGAGCGCGGGGCGCGGGACGCCGGCAGATGAGCCGCAGCCGAGGATCGTGAGCGTCAACGTCATGCGGCTACGGGTGCGGGGACCTTCGAGAACAGGCGGAAGAAGTTTGCGGAGGTCTGGCGGGATATCTCTTCCAGCGACACGCCGCGCGTCTGCGCCAGCACTTTGGCGACTTCGACGACATGGGCGGGTTCGTTGCGTTTCCCGCGGAATTTCCCGGGTGCCAGATAAGGCGCGTCGGTTTCGACCATGATGCGGTCGGCCGGCAACTCGGCGGCGAGTTCGCGCAAGCTTTCCGATTTCTTGAAAGTCAGAATGCCCGTGAAGGAGATCGAAAGCCCAAGTTCGATGGCTTTCATCGCAAGCTCTCGCCCGCCGGTATAGCAATGCAGCACGGCGCGGAACGGCCCTTCGGCGACCTCCTGCTCCAGGATGCGCTGGCAGTCGGCGTCGGCTTCGCGGCTGTGGATCACGAGCGGCAGGCCGGTGGCCCGGGCGGCTGCGATATGCGCGCGGAAGCCGCGCGCCTGCGCCTCGGGCGAGCCGTTGTCATAGAAATAATCCAGCCCCGCCTCGCCGAGAGCGACGACCTTCGGATGTTTCGTCAACCCGATCAGCTCGTCCGGCGAAATCCCGTCCTCCTCGTCGGCGTGGTGCGGATGGGTGCCGACGGAGCAATAGACATTGGGAAAGCGCTCGGCGAGGGCAATCAGCCCGCCGAGCCGTTTGACGCGGGTCGAGATCGTCACCATGCGGCCGATGCCGGCCTCCCCCGCCCGCGCCACGATGGCGTCGAGATCGGCGGCAAAATCCGGAAAATCCAGATGGCAATGGCTATCGACCAGCATGGAGGTCCATCTATGTCGCCGTCGGCTCGATGTAACGGGGGAAGACTGCTTGCGGCGCGGGCAGTCCTGTGCCCGGCGCAATGCGCGCGGCGCCGCCCAGCGCCGAAAACATCCGCGCATCGCCTTGAGGGATGCCGAGGCTGTCGAGCAGCCTTTCGGATGCCGCCGGCATCACCGGCTGGGTCAGGATGGCGATCTGTCGGATCACTTCGGCGGTGACATAGAGCACGGTGTGCTGGCGCACAGGATCGGTCTTCGCCAGCACCCAGGGTGCCTCCCCCGCGAAATAACGGTTGGCTTCCGCCACCACCGACCACACCGCGTTCAGCCACACATGGATCTGCTGTGTCGCCATCGCGGTGCGCGAGATGCCGATCATGGCGTCGGCTGCCGCCAGGAGAGCCCTGTCGTTGTCGGAGAACTCGCCGGGTGTCGGCAGCACGCCGCCGAGCTGCCTTGATATCATCGAGAGCGAGCGTTGCGCCAGATTGCCGAGGTCGTTGGCGAGGTCGGCATTGATGCGCGCGACAATAGCCTCGTGGTTGTAGTTGCCGTCCTGCCCGAACGGCACCTCGCGCAGGAAGAAATAGCGCACCTGGTCGACGCCGTACTGTTCGGCGAGACTGAAGGGGTCGACAACGTTGCCGACCGACTTCGACATCTTCTCGCCCCTGTTGAACAGGAAGCCGTGGGCGTAGACGCGCTTCTGCACGGCAAGTCCCGCCGACATCAGAAACGCCGGCCAATATACCGCGTGGAAGCGGATGATGTCCTTGCCGATGATGTGCACATCGGCCGGCCAGTAGCGCCAGTTCTTATTGCTCTCGTCGGGGAAGCCGACGCCGGTGATGTAATTCGTCAACGCGTCGACCCAGACATACATCACATGCGCGGGATCGTTCGGCACCTTCACACCCCAATCGAACGTGGTGCGCGAGATCGAGAGGTCCTTCAGACCGCCCCTCACAAAACTCATCACCTCGTTGCGGCGCGCATCGGGGCCGATGAAATCGGGCTGGCCTTCGTAGAGCGCCAGCAGCTTGTGCTGATAGGCCGACAGGCGGAAGAAATAGCTCTTCTCCTCGACCCACTCGACCGGCGTGCCCTGCGGGCCGACGCGCACATTGTCTTCGTCGAGCCTGGTCTCTTCTTCGGCGTAATAGGCCTCGTCGCGCACCGAATACCAGCCGGCATAGGTATCCGCGTAGAGGTCGCCGTTTTGCTGCATCCGGCTCCAGATTTCCTGGCTGGAATGGTGATGCTGCGCTTCGGTGGTGCGGATGAAACGGTCGAAGGAAATGTTGAGCCGCTGATCCATCTCCCTGAAGCGGGCGGCATTGCGCGTCGCAAGCTCCGCCGGCGACAGGCCTTCGCTCTGCGCGGTCTGGATCATCTTCAGCCCGTGCTCGTCGGTGCCAGTCAGGAAGAACACGTCCTTGCCGTCGAGCCTCTGGAAGCGCGCCAGCGCATCGGTTGCGATCGCCTCATAGGCATGGCCGATATGCGGCTGACCGTTGGGATAGGCGATCGCGGTCGTGATGTAGAAGACATTTTCGCGCGACGGCGCCGGCGCGATCGCGGGAGCCGGCTTGGCGGCGGGCTTCTGAGCTCTTGTTGTTGTCGGAGCCTCGGGTTTCGCGGCCTCGGGCTTCGCAGTCTCGGGTTTTGCCTTGGGTTCGGGCGCGGTGGCCTCAAAGGCCTTCTGCTCGAAAGCCTCGACCTTCGGAGCTTTGGCCTTCGGCGCCCTGGCCTTTGGAGTTTTGACCTTCGGGTCTTTGGCCTTCGCAGCCGATTTTCTCGCGGCTGTGCCGGCAGGCGCTTTCTTTGCGGCGTTTTTGACCTGAGCGTTTTTCGTTGCCTTTTTTGCTGCCTTGTTGGCGGCTTTCTTCGCGGCCCTCTTGCCGGTCTGCTTGGGCTTGTCTACGACGCGCTTCTTCGCGGCCGCCTTGGTGGCACGCTTGGCAGCCTTCTTGGAGTTGTTATTCGAAGACTTTTTGGCCACAGCGAAATCCTTGAGTTCAGCTCGAGCGAAAATGTTGGGAACGGCGATCCTGTTAACGCCTACCGCGTTTCTTCCGCGAGCAGCGAGAACACCGAGAACACCAGCGGCTTTCGTTCAAGATTGTAGTCTTGGGTATCGCGCGCGGCGCGGGCGATCTTTTCCCACACCTCTGCCAGCCGTGCAAGGCGCGGCAGATTGGCGTTGGAGGCGCCGTCGGTGCGCAGGCGCTGGGAAATCCAACGCTCGACGCTATCGACAAAGGCCGCGAGCGTCACCCGATCCGAAAGTGGAAGCAGATCGCCGAGCGCATGCAGCTCGCGCGGATCGACTTTGGGCAAGTTGGCGAGCATCGCGGCAGTCCGCTGCTGCAGTTTCAACACCTCGCCACCGAGCAGCGTCAGCGCGCGCGCCACGCTGCCCTCGGACGCGGCAGCGGCTTCGGCAAGCGCAGGGTCATCGACCTCGCGCGAGATCGCGTGCGCGGCAGCGCGGATCACGTCGTCGGTCGCAAGCGGCCGCATCGGCAATTTGCGACAGCGCGACATGATGGTCGGCAGCAGGCGCGCCGGCGCGTGGCTGACCAGGAGGAACAGCGATTGCTGCGGCGGCTCCTCGATGATTTTCAGGAGCGCGTTCGCCGCATTCGGATTGAGTTCATCCACGGTGTCGACGATGCAGACCCGCCAGCCCTCCACCGCCGCGGTCGAGCCGAAGAACGAGATCGTCTGGCGCGTCTCGTCGACCGTGATCACGGTGCGGAGCACGCCCTTGTCATTCGCGGTGCGCTCCAGCGTCAGCAGGCTGCCATGGGAATTCGCGGCGATGTGGCGGGCCGCCGGCTCGTTCGGATCGACGCCCAGGCTGTCGGCGAGCTGCACGGCGGGGCCAAGCGGATCGCGGTGCGTCAGCACGAAACGCGCCATGCGATAGGCAAGCGTCGCCTTGCCGATACCTGCCGCCCCGCCAAGCAGCCAGGCATGCGGAATGCGGCCGCTTTTGTAGGCGTTGAGCAGCGCAGCCTCTGCCTCCTGATGGCCGAACAGCACGCCGGTTTCGCGCGGATGCGGCACGGCGATCTCGGTGTCGGCCTTGGCGCGGGTCATGCGGTGGAGGCAATGCCGGCAGCGGGCGTGGCGAAGAAGCGATCGCGCAGCGCGGTCCAGATACTTGCCGCCACCGCATTGGCGTCGGCGGAAGCATCGACCAGCACGCAGCGCTGCGGTTCGCTTGCGGCGATCTCGCGATAGGCCTCGCGCAGGCCCTGATGAAACTTCACGTCCTCGGATTCGAACCGGTCCGGCGCGGCGCTGCCACGGCGCGCGGCGGCGCGCTTCAGCCCGATCTCGACGGGAACATCGAGGATGACGGTGAGATCCGGCTTGAGATCGCCGATGGTGACGCGCTCCATGGCATTGAGCAGGCCAGCTGCCACATGGCCCACCCTGCCCTGGTAGACCCGGGTCGAATCGGAGAAGCGGTCGCAGAGCACCCAGGTGCCTTGAACGAGCGCCGGCTGGATCACGGTGCGGACGTGGTCGTCGCGCGCGGCTGCGAACAACAGCGTCTCCGCTTCCGGCCCGAGCAGCTTGCCCATGCCAGACAGAAGCAGGTGCCTGATCACCTCGGCCCCCGGGGAGCCGCCGGGCTCCCGGGTGATGATCGCGCGCAGCTTTGCCGCTTCAAGTCGCTCCGCCAACTTCTTGATCTGCGTGGTTTTTCCGGAGCCCTCGCCGCCCTCGAAGGTGATGAAGCGGCCGCGCCCGGCCATGCGTCGGATCGGAGCGTCAGTCATCTCAGAGCTTCTCCGCGCCGGCTCGGAACATGCCGATGACGAGCTCCTGGGCGCCATCGAGCGCGCGTCGCACGGTCGAGCCGACGCCGATCGAATCCGCAGCATAGACCGGCTGCTCCATCGCGACATTGCCGCCGCGCCAGACCCGGACCACGCCGATCTGCTGGCCGGCCGCCACCGGCGCACGCACCGGGCCGGTATAGACCACGCGCGCGATCAGCTTGTCATTGCCTTGCTTGGAGACCATGACCTTGACCGGCTCCGCAGTCGTGAGCCTGACCGAGCGGCTGTCGCCGCCGAACACGCGGGCATAGCCGACGGTCTGGTCCGCCGCGATCAGGGTTCGCACCTCGAAATTGCGATAGCCCCATTCCAGCATCTTCTTGGCTTCGCTGGCGCGATCCTCGGGGTCTTCGAGGCCGTTGACGACGACGATCAGGCGGATGCCGTTCTGCACGGCCGAGCCCACCATGCCGTAGACGCCTTCCTTGGTGTAGCCGGTCTTCAGCCCGTCCGCGCCTTCCAAGGAGTTGAGCAGCGGATTGCGGTTCTGCTGGCGGATCTTGTTCCAGGTGAACTCCTTCTCGCCGAACAGTTTATAGAATTCGGGATAATCCAGGATGATGTGGCGGGCGAGGATGGAAAGCTCTCGCACCGTCATCTTGTTTCCGGGGTCGGGCAGCCCGTTGGAATTGGCGAAGGTCGATTTCACCAGGCCGAGTTCACGTGCCCGCTTGGTCATGTAGTCGGCGGCAAAGATGCGCTCATTGCCGGCAATGCCCTCGGCGAGCGCGATGCAGGCATCGTTGCCGCTCGGAATGATGGCGCCGTGCAGGAGATCGTCGACGGAGACCTTGCTGTTGATCGCAGCGAACATGGTCGAGGTGCCCGACGGCGCCCCGCCCCGCCGCCAGGCATTCTCGCTGATGCGGTATTCGTCGGTCAGCTTGACCGTGCCTTCCTTGATGGCGTGGAACACCACCTCGGCGGTCATCAGCTTCATCATGCTGGAGGGCGCGCGCATTTCGTTGGCGTTCTTCTCGAACAATACGCTGCCGCTCGTGGCCTCGATCAGGATCGCGGTCGGCGCGTCGCCCTCGAAGGCCAGTTCCTCCGGCTTCTTGGCACCCTGCACGCTCTGATTGGCCGCATCGGCGAACCCGCTGCCGCCGATCGCGGCGACGACGGCCAGGGCGATCAGGCAGCCGAACCGGCGCCTTGAAAACGTCCTGGGCTTAAAGGGGGATGAAAGTCTGGCTGCCATCGGCGATCGCCCTTTGCATGGGGCGCGTTCTAACAGGGGGGACCACCGCAAACAATCAAGCTTTCGGCGACCGGCCGGACGGGATGTGGTGACTCACGACGACCCTGCAAAGGCGGCGGAAACGCGATCGGATGATTTCCGTCAATGTCAGTAGAGCCCGCGGCCGCTCAAAATCTCGCGTGGGCCATTCGGATCGACCGGCGCATAGGCCGAACTGTAACGGGCGTCGTCCTCGTAGGAAACTTCGCGTGGATTATCGGGCGCGCGGACCGCGGAGCGCGCGCGGCTGGAGGCGGACATTTCAGAAGTCGCGTTGATGGAGGCGTAATCAGCCTGGGTATTGCCGAGGCTATAGGGCCGCTCCTCCGGCATCGGGAGGTCGCCGCGGACCGCACGACCCCGGACCGGCGTCTCCGGAACAAAGGGGCGTGCCGATGCCACCCGAACCAGCGACGGCGCAGGGGCCGGCACGCCGGTACGCAAGGTCGCTATCAACTGGCGGTCGTCGGAGCCTTCGAGGGGCGCCCGACCGACATATTCGACCCGCACGCGGGCGGTGCCGTTGCCCTTGAACTCGAGCAGTTCGGCCGCCTTGTTGGAGAAGTCGATGAGGCGGTTGCCGTGATAGGGGCCGCGGTCATTGACGCGAACGATCAGCGATTTGCCGTTGGCAAGGTTGGTAATGCGTGCATAGCAGGGCATCGGCAGGGTCGGATGGGCGGCCGTCAGCGCGTCCATGTCGAACACTTCGCCGTTGGCGGTCAGCCGACCGTGGAAATCATCGCCGTACCAGGAGGCGGTGCCCTCCTCACGGTAATTGACGTCTTCCTCCGGCACGTAGACACGTCCGCCCACCACATAGGGCTTGCCGACGCGGTAGGTGCCGCCGCCCTTGGGCACCGGCTCGCCATAGGCGACCACCCTGGGACTGGATGAAACCCCGTATTTGGGATCGACCCGGCTGGCAAACTTGCCCGACGAGGCGCAATTGGCGAGCGCCAGGCAAGCCCCCAGGACGGCCGCGCCGCGCGCCGCCCGCACTGCCGAATCTAAGCGTCGTCGGATCCCCATTTGCCCCATTACCATTCCGCCCGGTGCATGCCCATCGAGGCAAATTCCGGCAATACGCGTTCGATGCGGTCCCACCTCCGCATCAAGTTGTAAAGATACCGCAACCCGACCATGGCAGAAATGGGGAGCGCTTTGCCGTGGTGAATGAACAGTTGCAATTCGGTCACGCGGGCGCGGGACCTTGCTCGGTTTTGGTACATATGTTGCGCGAAATCCGCAGTTGCGGCCGATTGTGCGAAGCGCGCGCGAAATCCTTTTGACTGTGCGGGCCTGCGCGGCGTTTGCTTCACGCGGGGCGCAAAGGATGTTTGCGATGTTCGAAATGGTCACAGCGGTGATGGGTCTGGTCGGTGCCGGCATCTTCATCGCCCACGCGTTTGAAGGGGTTCTGTCGCGGGCCTGATCCCGCGACAGCGCTTGGCACCGAGCCCGGTATTGGGACGCTCCCCCCGCAGCATCACCCGCTTTGGGCGCCTCGTTCCGAAAGTTTTAATCAATTCGGGCGAGTGTCGGAAAAGGAGGATGTTACATGCGCCATCATGATCCTGTCTCCGACGGCTTCCTCGCCCTGACCGCTGCCGGTCTAGTGCTGCTCTGCTCGAGCCTCCTGGCGTTCGCCTTCGTGGCCTGAACGGGCGGCGCTCCGCCCTCGCCCCGCAAACCCGGGCCTTTATTTTGCACGCGCCAACCTGCAGGCTCCGCCTCCTTGAGTATCGAGACTTGCCGACGGCAAGCCGCTTCGCAAGGCCGTGAACTGATTTCATCCGAACAGTTCCGACGACATTTTGTCGAGCTGGCAAGAAACCATTTTCCATCGGCGCGACACCGGCCGGAAATGTGAGGCGCCTAA
>JAFAUV010000434.1 GCA_019243075.1 Bradyrhizobium sp. | reverse complement strand
GGCTTGGTATTGCCGCCGTGGTTGATGACCGCCTCATGCAGCCCGCGGAAGCTCGAGGCGCAGTTCATCGCGAGATAGTCGATGTCGAGCGTCTTGAACACGTCGACCATGAAGTCGCCGCCGCTTGAGGTCTGGCTGACCGGATCGGCCGGCGGGGGCATCGAATCGGCCGCGGCGAGCCGCGGGCCGGGCGGCATCGCTTTTGGGCGGGCGTTGGCGAGGCCTGACGTCGGGGTGTTGGCGGAGACCGGCGTGCCGAGCGCTGCGGCGCTGGCGATCGTTGCCCCCTTGAGAAAATTCCGGCGCGACGCGTCGGGCGCGCTGCGTTTGGACATCGTCTTCCTCCCTGAACCGGACTTGACGTCGACGAGCCCTCAATTGGCGCGAAAGTCTCGTCTGTTGGCGCGGAGTCTCGCCTCGCCCACCGCATGCGTCAAGACAGGGAAGCGTGAACGCATGGCTGTCTCGCGCTAGCCGTCGAAGGCCTCCGCAGAGGCGCCGGCCGCGCGCGAGAGCAGCGTCTCGTCGGGCTCGGGCAACGGCCTTCCCAGGTCGCGGAAGCGGTTGGTGATGGGATAGCGACGGTCGCGACCGAAATTGCGCCGGGTGACCTTCACGCCGGGCGCAGCCTGGCGACGCTTGTATTCGGCGATGTTGAGCAGGCGGTCGATGCGGGCGACCACGTCGCGGTCGAAGCCGGAGGCGACGATGGAAGCGAGCGGCTCCTCGCGCTCGACCAGGCGCTCCAGGATCGCATCGAGCATGTCGTAAGGCGGCAGCGAATCCTGGTCGGTCTGGTTCTCGCGCAACTCAGCGGTCGGCGGGCGGGTGATGATGTTGGGCGGGATCACTTCGCCCGAGGGCCCCAGCGCGCCCTCCGGCTTCCAGGAATTGCGCAGGCTCGAAAGGCGGAATACTTCGGTCTTGTAGATGTCCTTGATCGGGTTGAAGCCGCCGTTCATGTCGCCGTAGAGCGTGGCGTAGCCGACCGACATTTCCGACTTGTTGCCGGTGGTCACGACCATGGCGCCGGTCTTGTTGGACATCGCCATCAACAGCGTGCCGCGGGCGCGCGCCTGCAGGTTCTCCTCGGTGATGTCGCGCGGCAGCCCCGCGAACGGGCCGGACAAGATCTTTTCGAACCCGTTCACCGCGTCCGCGATCGGCAGCACCTCGTAGCGGATGTCGAGATTCCTGGCGAGCTTCGCCGCATCGTCGAGCGAGACCTGCGCGGTATAGCGGAACGGCAGCATGACGCCGCGGACCTGCTCCTTGCCGAGCGCATCGACCGCGATCGCGGCGCAGAGCGCGGAATCGATGCCGCCGGAAATGCCGAGCAGCACGCCGGCAAAACCGTTCTTGCGGACATAGTCGCGCAAGCCGAGCACGCAGGCCGCATAATCGGCCTTGTCGCCGTCGAGCTCCGGCACGGTCGGCCCGGAACAGCGCCAGGCACCGTTCTCGCCCCTGCTCCAGCGCAGCGTGGTGATGTGCTCCGAAAACGCCGGCAATTGCGCCGCCACCGAGAGGTCGGCGTTGAGCGCAAACGAGGCGCCATCGAACACCAGTTCGTCCTGCCCGCCAACCTGGTTGAGATAGATCAGCGGCAGGGCGCTTTCGGTGACGCGGGCGACCGCGATCGACAGCCGCACATCGCTCTTGTCGCGCGCGTAGGGCGAGCCATTGGGAACGACGATGATCTCGGCGCCGGTCTCGGCGAGGCATTCGACGACGTTTTCGTATTCGGAGGACTCTTCCAGCCAGATGTCCTCGCAGATGGGCACGCCGACCCGCACGCCCTTCACCGTCAGCGGGCCTGCGGCCGGGCCGCGCGCGAACAGCCGCTTTTCGTCGAAAACGCCGTAGTTCGGCAGGTTGGCCTTGTAGCGCATCGCGGCGATGCGCCCGCCCTCGAGCAGCGCGCAGGCATTGTAGAGCTTGCCCTCATCGACCCAGGGGGTGCCGATCAGCATCGCCGGTCCGCCATCGGCACTTTCGCGCGCCAATGCCTCGGTCGCGGCGCGGCAGGCCGCCTGGAACGCCGGCTTCAGCACCAGATCCTCCGGCGGATAGCCGGCCAAAAACAGCTCGGACAGCACCACGAGGTCGGCGCCGTCGGCCTTGGCGCGCTCGCGCGCCGCCCGCGCCTTGGCGGCATTGCCTTCGACATCGCCGACGGTCGGATTGAGCTGGGCAAGGGTAATGACGAATTCGGCAGCGCGTTCGGTCATGACATCAATGTTGCATCGTGGCGTCGCAACTTCAATCCGCCAGCTTCAGATCAGGCCCATGCGCTCGACGAGGGCAAACAGCCAGAATGCCGCCCCCATCACCAGCGCGACGCCGACCGCGGCCGATCCCATGTCCTTGACCCGGCCGATCTGCGGATCGCGATCCAGAGTGAGCCGGTCGGCGAGCTTCTCGATGGCGGTGTTCAGGAGTTCCACGACCAGGACCAGCGCCACCGCGCAGATCAGCTCGACCCGACGCATCACGGTCGCGCCGATCAGCCAGGCCGCGGGCACCGCAAGCGCCAGTGCCACCAGTTCCTCGCGGATCGCCTGCTCGGAGCGGGCCGCGAAGATCATGCCGTTGCGAGAGTTGAGCGTGGCCCGCCAGAGTCGCAGCAAGTCTCAGAATCCCGCCGCTGCCGGCACCGGCTTCACCTTGCCGCCCCGTTCCTGTTTCAACAGCTCCGCGATCAGGAATGCCATGTCGATCGACTGCTCGGCGTTCAGGCGAGGATCGCAGACCGTGTGGTAGCGGTCGTTCAGGTCCTCGTCCGTGATGGCACGCGCGCCGCCGATGCATTCGGTGACGTCCTGGCCGGTCATTTCCAGATGGACACCGCCGGGATGCGTGCCCTCGGCGGCATGGATGGCGAAGAAGCTCTTCACCTCCGCGAGAATACGGTCGAAGGGGCGCGTCTTGTACCCGGATGTCGAGGTGATGGTGTTGCCGTGCATGGGATCGCAGGACCACACCACGAGGCGGCCCTCGCGCTTGACCGCGCGGATCAGGCCCGGCAGGTGGTCGGCGACCTTGTCGGAGCCGAAACGGTTGATCAGGGTGAGCCGGCCGGCCTCGTTGTCAGGATTGAGCACGTCAGTCAGCTTCAAAAGCTCATCCGGCTTCAGCGAAGGCCCGCATTTCAGGCCGATCGGGTTCCTGATGCCGCGGAAATATTCGACATGTCCATGGTCGAGCTGGCGCGTGCGGTCGCCAATCCAGATCATGTGGCCGCTTGTCGCGTACCAGTCGCCGGTGGTGGAATCTATTCTCGTCATCGCCTGCTCGTAGCCGAGCAGCAGCGCCTCATGACTGGTGTAGAAGTCGGTGGCGCGCAGCTCCGGATGGCTCTCGAGGTCGAGGCCGCAGGCGCGCATGAAGTTCAGCGCATCCGAGATGCGGTCGGCCAGTTCCTTGTAGCGCCGCGACTGCGGCGAGTCCTTCAGGAAACCGAGCATCCACTGATGCACGCTGCCGAGATTGGCAAAACCGCCGGTCGCGAAGGCGCGCAAGAGGTTCAGCGTCGCCGCCGACTGCCGGTAGGCCATGAGCTGGCGCTGCGGATCGGGAACCCTCGCCTCTTTGGTGAAGGCGATGTCGTTGACGATGTCGCCGCGATAGCTCGGCAGTTCCACGCCGTC
>JAFAUV010000335.1 GCA_019243075.1 Bradyrhizobium sp. | reverse complement strand
CCGCACCGCCGCGGCCGTTTTCACCGTGCTGATCGGCGCACTGCTGTTCGGCTATTTCCTCACCGTGACGCAGACGCCGCAGAAGGTGACCGAGTTCCTGACCGGGCTCGGCATCGGGCGCTACGGCATCCTCGCTCTCATCATGCTGATGTACTTGGTGCTGGGATGCCTGATGGATGCGCTTGCCATGGTGATCCTCACCGTGCCGATCATCTTCCCGGTCATCGTCCATCTCGGCTTCGACCCGATCTGGTTCGGCATCATCATCGTGATGACGGTCGAGCTCGGGCTCATTCACCCGCCAGTCGGGATGATTGTGTTCGTGATAAAAAGCGTCATCCAGGACGTCACCTTCGCGACGATTTTCCGCGGCGTGATCCCGTTCGTTGCCACCGACCTGCTGCGATTGTTGATCCTGATCGCGTTTCCGCTGCTCGCCACCTGGCTGCCGGCACGGATGCTGGCGGGGGTGCATTGATGACGCCGAACCAGATCGGATCGAAGCCGAGATGCGTCACCACGGGAAAGATGATCGGCACGGTGAGGATGATCATCGCCATCGCGTCCATCAGGCAGCCGAGCACGAGATACATCACCATGATGACCGCGAGCACGCCGTAGCTGCCCAGACCGAGCGAGGTGAGAAATTCCGTCACCTTCTGCGGCGTCTGCGTCACCGTGAGGAAATAGCCGAAGATCAAGGCGCCGATCAGCACGGTGAAGACGGCAGCCGAGGTGCGTGTCGCCTGCAGCAGCGCGGTGAGGATTTTTTCCTTGTCGAGCCGGCCGGTGACGACGCCGATCAGGAACGCGCCGGTGGCGCCGACGCCACCGGCCTCCGTCGGCGTGAAGCGCGGCAGGAACGGCAGGCCATAGAGGCCACCGATCACGAAGATGAACAGGATCACCGGGGCCCAGATGTCGCGCAGGCCCGCAACGCGCTCGCGCCAGCGGATCGCGGGCCCGCGCGGCAAGAAGTCCGGCTTGATGAAGCCGATCAGCGTGATCGTGATCATGTACATGGTCATCGCGAGCAGGCCGGGCACGATGCCGGCCATGAAAAGCTTGCCGATGTCCTGTTCGGTGATGATGCCGTAGACGGTGAGCACGGTCGACGGCGGCAGCATGGCCCCTAAGGTGCCGCCGGCCGCGATCACGCCGGTGGAGAAGGATTGCGGATAGCCGAAGCGGCGCATCTCGGGATAGGCCACTGCGGAAAAGGTCGCGGCGGTCGCCACCGAGGAGCCCGAGATCGCCGCAAAGCCGCCGCACGCGCCCACGGTCGCGATGCCGAGCCCGCCGCGCAAATGCCCGACAAAGCCGTTGGCGGCGCGAAACAGCTCGCGGCTCATCCCGGAATGAGACACGAAGGTGCCCATCAGGAGGAACATCGGGATCACGCCGAAGGTGTAATCGGTCACCGTGCGCATCGAGGTCTGACCGACCAGTTTCAGCGCGGCGCTGCCGTTGACGAGATAGCCAAAGCCGCAGACGCCGACGAGGCCCATCGCCATGCCGACGGGCACGCGCAGCAGCATCAGGGCGAACAGCGAGATGAAGCCGATGATGGCCACCGCGTCGGTGCTCATCACCGATTACTCCGTCGCCTTCAGCTTGGGATCGTGCATCTCGTCGGGATGGAAGATCAGCCGATAGGTGCGGATCGCGATCAACAGCACCGCGGAAATATCGCCGGCCCAGGCGATCGCAAAAAACGGCCAGGTCGGCAGGTGCATGTCGAAGGTGAGCACGTTGTCGTTATAGGTGGTGCGCACCTTGTCGAACAGCGTCCAGGTCTGCACCGTCACCACGAACAGCAGCACCAAGGTGGCGAACACGTCGATCACGCGCTGCCAGCGCGGGCCGACATTGGCCCAGACCAGATCGACCGTGATGTGGGTGCCGCGATAGCTGGTCGCGGCAATGCCCCAGAAGATCAGGATGCCGAGCAGCATGCGCCCGATATCGAAGGAATCGGGAATCGAATAGTTCAGGGTGTTTCGGAGCAGCACCGAAACAAAAATATCGAGTGCGACGATGCCGACAAAGCCGGCCGCGATCCATTCGATGGTATCGATGAACCGGTCCATCGCGGCGCGCTGCATTTTCGATCCTATCGGTGGGATGTCACCGCTCCCCGCTTGCGGACCGCGAGCGGGGAGAGGGGGAGGAGGCAGCTCGCCGCTTCTTCGAATCGACCAGGCAGTCTTTCACTGCGCCAGCGCGTTGTATTTGGCGAGCGAAGCCTTCAGCTCGGCCATCGCCGCATCCGGATCGGCGCCGGCCTTCCTGACACTGTCCGCCCAGGTCTTGAACAGCGGCTCGGACGCCTTCTTCCACTGCGTAAGCTGGTCAGCCGTCAGCGAGTACACCTCCTGGCCGGTTTCGGCCTTCACCTTGCCGATGCCGGCGTCCTCGAACTCGCCCCAGGGCTTGCCGACGCGGCCCGCCGCCTCCGTATTGCAGTTGTCGTCGATGGCCTTTTTCTGGCGGTCGGACATCGCATTGTACTTGTCCTTGTTCATCACGAGCACGAAGGTCGTGACGTAGAGCGGCGCTTCCATGTGATACTTGGTCACCTTGTCGACGCCGAACAGCACCAGCGAACCCCAGGGGAAGGTCACGCCGTCGGCGACGCCGCGCTCGATGATGTCGCGAACTTCCGGCGCCGACGACTGCACGTTGGTGCCGCCAAGCAGAGTCACGAAATTGGCGATGGTGGCGTCCGCGGGGCGGATCTTCATGCCCTTCACGTCCTCCGGCACCACGATCTTCCTGGTGCGTGTGTGGAACGACGAGGGCGAGTGGATGAAGGCGAGGCAGAACTTGACGTCCTTCATCTCCTTCTCGGCATATTTGCGGTACCAGGCGTCCAGCCCCTCGGAGCCGCCGGTGGCGTCCGACATCAGGAACGGCAGCTCACCGGCGCCGACGATCGGAAAGCGGCCGGGCTGATAGCCGGGATTGACGTAGGTGACGTCGGCGATGCCGTCGCGCGCCATGTCGTAATGGTCGAACGCCTTGCCGAGTTGCTGGGCCGGAAACACCTGGGACTTGATCGTGCCGCCGGAGGCCTTCTCGACCGCCGACGCCCAATCCTCCAGCGCCTTCTGCAGCGGATGCGAGGCCGGGACCCAATGCGAGATCTTCAGCTCGAAATTCTTTTCCTGCCCGAACGCCGGTGTGACGCTGGCCGCCAGCAGCAACGCCAAAAACGCCTTCCGCATCGACATCCCTCCCTCGCGTGTTGTTTGGGCGTTCGCCGCCCTTTGCAGATATTGTTATATGATATAATTATCATTGCAAGCCTGCGACAAGACGCGGGGCCACGCCGTTGAAGCGCATAATATCGGGAGGAGCAAGTATTGCGGACAAAAGTAGCGATCATTGGCGCCGGACCGGCCGGATTACTGCTCGGGCAATTGCTTCGCACCTACGGCATCGACAACGTGATCCTGGAGCGGCACACGCCCGACTATGTGCTCGGCCGCATCCGCGCAGGCCTGCTCGAGGAGGGCACGGTCAAGCTGCTGGATGAAGTCGGCGCCGGCCAGCGTGCCCATGCGGAGGGCCTCGTGCACGACGGCATCGAGCTCGCCTTCGGCGGCGAGCGCCACCGCATCGACATGAAGGCCGCGACCGGCAAGACCGTGATGATCTACGGACAGACCGAGGTGACGCTCGACCTGATGCACGCGCGGGAGGCGGCCGGGCTGGTCTCGGTCTATGAGGCGGCAGATGTCATGCCGCATGATTTCGATAGCGATCATCCGCGCGTCACCTACCTGAAGGATGGCACCACGCACGAGATCGATTGCGACTTCATCGCCGGCTGCGACGGCTTCCATGGCGTCAGCCGCGCCAGCGTCAAACCCTCGGCGATCGAGACCTTCGAACGCGTCTATCCGTTCGGCTGGCTCGGCATTCTCTCCGACACACCGCCGGTCTCGCCTGAGCTGATCTATTCCAACCATGCGCGCGGCTTTGCACTCTGCACCATGCGCTCGACCCGCCGCAGCCGCTATTACGTGCAATGTCCACTGGATGACCGCGTCGAGGATTGGCCGGATGAGCGCTTCTGGGACGAGTTGAAGCGCAGGCTCGACCAGAGGGCGGCCGACAGCCTCGTCACCGGCCCCGCGATCGAGAAGAGCATCGCGCCCCTGCGCAGCTTTGTCGCCGAGCCGATGCGCTTCGGCCGGCTGTTGCTCGCCGGCGACGCCGCCCACATCGTGCCGCCGACCGGTGCCAAGGGATTAAATCTCGCCGCCAGCGACGCGCATTATCTGGCAACCGCGCTGCGCGAATATTACGACGAGAAGACCTCCGCCGGAATCGATCATTATTCCGCGACCGCGCTGACTCGGGTGTGGAAGGCGGTGCGCTTCTCCTGGTGGATGACCTCGATGCTGCACAAATTTCCCGATACTGGCGCATTCGGCGCCCGCATCCAGCTCGCCGAGCTCGATTATGTCGTGAACTCGAAGTCGGCAATGACGTCGCTGTCGGAGAATTATGTCGGGCTGCCGTTCTGATTCGGCAGGGCCGCAAAGCGAAATCAAACGCCCACGCAAATCACGTTTAAAACTTTGTAGGCGGTGAAATCGTCATAAAGCTCGCGGACAATGCTGCGGACATTTTCAGATGAAACATGCGAGCGCCGATGACGACCGATATCCCCGCTGGCTTCGAGCCTCACTTCCGCCAGAGCCCGTTCACCGATCCCTGGGAGCCGCTTTATTCGAAGAAGACGGAAAGAGCCGTGATCATGGGATTGCGGCTTGCAAAGGCGCACACCAATGCGCGCGGGCTGATCCATGGCGGGCTGATCGCCTCGCTTGCCGACAATTCGATGGGCTATAGCTGCGCGCAGGCGACCGGCTGGACGACCTCGTTCGTGACCGTGTCGCTCGCAGTTGATTACGTAGGCTCGGCCGGCATCGGACAATGGCTCGCCGTCGAGTGCGAGGTGATCAAGACCGGCAGCACGCTCTGCTTCGCGCAAGCCATGATCAAGGCGGACGAGGCCGTGATCGCACGTGCGAGCGGCACATTTCGCGTGGTGCCGCAGCCGAAGCAGTAGAGCTGCCTCAACTCGCTCTTCGTCATGCCCGGGCGTGACCCGGCATCCATCGAAACAAAGGCTTGTGGTGAGGAGATGGATTTGCGGGCCAGACCCCGGCAATGACGATTTCCGCTCCGGGCGCGAGCTACCCAAAATGCCAATCCGCGATCTCCGTCACGAGATCGATGAAGGTCCGCACCTTCGCCGACAACAGCCGCGAGGTCGGATAGACGATATGGATCGGCAATGCCGGCAGCTCGAATTTCCTCAGCACGATTCTGAGCCTCTCGGCCTTGAGCGCTTCAGCCGCCTGATAGGCCATTACCCGCGTCAGCCCGCCGCCTTCCGCCGCGTATTGGATGGCCGCCTCGGAACTGTTGGAGGAAAATCGCGGCGTGCAGGTGATGCGGACCTCCTTGCCAGCTTCGAGAAAGCGCCAGTCCGACGCGCCTGCGGCGCTGCCGAACTGGATGGTGTCGTGGGAGGCGATCTCTTCAGGCGTCTGCGGTTCGCCGCGTGCCTTGAGATAGGCGGGCGAAGCCACCACGATCCGACGCATCTCGCCGACATGGCGCGCCACCAGCGAGGAATCCGCGAGATGACCGATGCGCACCGCGAGATCGATGCCGTCTTCGACCAGGCTGAGCACGCGGTCCTCCAGCCGCAGTTCGCCGCAGACCTCGGGATATCGCCGCAAATAGGCCGACATCACCGGACTGACATGCAGCCGACCGAAGCCGCGCGGCGCGGAGACCACGAGCCGCCCGCTCGGCCGGGTGCGCTCGCCCTCGGCGGCGCGCTCGGCTTCCTCGACGTCGGCGAGGATCCGCCGCACGCGTTCGAGATAATGAGAGCCGGCATCGGTCAGCGTCACCGAGCGCGTGGTCCGCTGCAACAGCCGCACGCCGAGCCGCTGCTCCAGCGCCGCGATCAGCCGCGTCACCGCCGACGGCGACAGTTTCAGCTTGCGCGCCGCGGGCGCAAAGCCCTGAAGGTCGGCGACCGCCATAAAGGCCTGCATGGCGTCGATGCGGTCCATGGCAATATTTCATATTCTGCAATGGTAAAGTGCCAATCTCGCAGATTGTTTAACTTTCGGAAAGTGCCATTTTTTCGCCGAGACGCGGGCGGCGGGCCGGCCCGATAAAGGAGTTCCGATGCCAGATACTCACACTTATTCCAGCGATGTCGCATTCACGCCGACGGTGAAGGCCGTCCAGGAACGAAAGGGCTCGCGCGAGGCTTACGCCCACGTGGAGAACAATGGCGGTTGGCGCACCGAAATCGATGACAAGCTTGCGGGCTTTCTCGCCGACACCAATAGTTTCTACCTGGCGACCGCCACCGCCGGCGGCCAGCCCTATATCCAGCATCGCGGCGGCCCCAAGGGATTCATCAGGATCCTGGACAAGAAGACGATTGCGTTCGCCGACTATGCGGGCAACCGGCAATATCTCACGCAGGGCAATCTGTCGGAGAATCCAAGGGCGCATATCTTCATCATGGATTATGCGCATCGCCGGCGCGTGAAAATCTGGGGCGAGGCGCGCGTGATCGAGGACGATCGGGCATTGACCCAGGCGCTGATGCCGGCAGCCTATCGGGCGCGTCCCGAGCAGGTGATCGTGTTCAAGATCGCGGCCTGGGACACCAATTGCCCGCAGCACATCCCGCAGAAATTCGACGCGACCGATGTCGCGGCAGCGATGGGGGAAGCCAGCGCCAGGATAGAAGCGCGCGACAAGCGGATCGCGGAGCTGGAAGCCGAGCTGGCGAAGTTGAAGGGTGAGAAAGTTGCCGCGACAACGGAGGCGTAGCAGGTGGGCACGGCGCAAATGCGCCTTTGCCCACGCTACGAATTCCGTTTACGCCGCTTCGGGCTCTCGCACCGAGTCCCAGCTGAAATCAGGATAATACTGCCGCATCATGCGTTCAACATAGGCGGTGAGATTGCCGAATGTCTCGACCCGCTCGCGCAGCTTCGAGGCAAAGAACGGCGTCAGGATGCCGGCCAGCGCGCCGAAGGCGGTTGCGTCCACGCCGCAGGGCTTCTCGCCCATGAGATAGGGCTTGTTGCCAAGCTGCACCGATAAAGCGAGGACCGAGCGCAGCGCCAGGTCGACATCATCGTCGGGCGCGTGGCGGCCGAGACCGCTCAACAGATAATTCTCGGCGACACGGAACTGGGCATTCTCGCGAAGCTGCTCGCGCTTGTCCGCGGGCGCGCCGTCGAAGAAATGCGCCGGGCCCTTGGCAAAATTGCCGGGATCGACCCAGCGGGCGCCGACCAGCGCCCAATAAACATGGTGCTCGATCATGCGCTCGAACGCCCAGGCCTGTGCGCGCAGCTCGCGCTCGAGGCCGGCGTCGAAATCAAAGCCATATTTGCGTTCGATATGGGCGCGGATGAAAGTGGAATCAGCGATCTTCTCACCCTCGTCCTCGATATACGGCAACTGCCCCTTCGGCGAGGCCGGGGGCATCGCCCGTTCCTTGCGGTAAGCGAGGCCCGCCATCTTGAGCTGGACCTCGGTCTTGGTCACGAAAGGACTGATCTCCGGCAGGCCGAAACCCGGGCCAAAGCCGTAAAGCGTGATCATGCAAGCCTCCTGATGCCGGTTGTGATCGAGGCTAGCGACCCCCTGCTGCCACCATACTGTCAGCAGTGCGGGCGGCGCCGGCGAAATGCGCGCCCTGAAGCGCGCGGCCCATGATATGGCGGACGAGCATAGCAAGCTGCCTCTGGATCATGGCCTCCAGCGCCGCGAGGATGCTGGCGGCCACGGCCGCGATCATCCAGCGCAGATCGCCGGCTGCGGAAAGGGAGACGGCACGCTCGATCGCCCAGATCTGAAATCCGTTCTGGATGCGATGGAGCGTCTGGAGCTGGCCGCGGGACACAGAACCGGCATGGACAGCGAATGAACGAGAGAACATCATGGGGAATCCCCCTGCGGTTGAAGTGTTGTCCCGTTATAGAAAAGGCCTGCTGACAACATCCTGTCAGCATTCCTAAGCCACTGTGATACGAGAGTAATTCCATGAGACGCGCCGACCGGCTGTTCCAGATCATCCAGGTGCTCCGGCGCACCCGCAAGCCGCTGACGGCGGACGCCATCGCCGCCGAGCTCGAGACCTCGAAACGCACGATCTATCGCGACATCGCGACCTTGATCGGCCAGCGGGTGCCGATCCGCGGCGAAGCCGGCATGGGCTATATCCTGGAAAAAGGCTTCGACCTGCCGCCCTTGATGCTGACGCCCGACGAGATCGAGGCGGCCGTGCTGGGCGCGCAATGGGTTTCCGGCCATGCCGACGCCGTGCTGGCGCGCGCCGCCGAAGACCTGATCGCCAAGATCGCCGACACCGTGCCCGAGCGCCTGCGTCCGTTCGTGCTGGAGCCGGCGAGCGGCGCGCGCCCTACTTGGAACCGCGAGCCCGACCGCATCGACATGGCGCGCACCCGCGCGCATATCCATGAAGGCAAGAAGATCGCGCTCCACTACCGCGACGAGCACGGCCGCACCACCGAGCGCACGGTCTGGCCGATCGCGGTCGGCTATCACGAAGCGGTGCGGCTGCTCGCGGCCTGGTGCGAGCTGCGCAATGATTTCCGCAGCTTCCGCACCGACCGCGTCATCAGCGCCGATCATCTCGACGAGAAATACCCGGAGCGGCGCGACATCCTGCGCGCCCGCTGGCGGCAGAGCCTGGTCTGGGAGCCGCCAAAGGACACGTGACGCTGCACGGAAAGCATCTTGACCATGACGGACAAAAATCCCTGCCAGGCCTGCGGCGCCTGCTGCGCCTACTCGCAGAACTGGCCGCGCTTCTCGACCGAGGACGATGCCGCGCTCGATCTCATTCCAGCCGCGCTCGTCAACGATCGCGGCTCGGGCATGCGCTGTGACGGCGATCGCTGCGCCGCGCTGGCGGGAAACATCGGGCAGGCGACCTCATGCACGATCTACGCGGCGCGGCCTGAGGTCTGCCGCACCTGCATGCCGGGCGACGCCGAATGCGCGATGGCGCGTCGGAAGTTCGCTTTGGCGGTTCTGATCTGAGGCTACGCCGTGACGGCTGCGGCGGCGTCCTCGTCGTCGAGTTCGTCCGCGATGGGCGCGAAGGTCGAGAGCGGCTTGGTCGAAAGTGTGATCGGCTTGCGGCCGTTATAGGAAGAGCTCGAGACGCTGCGGCTGCAAGGCGCTTGCCGCGACAGCGCGTAAAGCGTCGAACCGACGCGGCCGCCGAAATGGATCAGCTCGCGCTCGGTGCAGCTTGCGGCCACCGAGAGCGCCAGCGCGTGGAGATGGCTGCGGCGGTAGCAGAACAGCGCGAGCATCGCCCGCACGTCGGACGAGACGGTCTCTACCAATCTTGCCAGGCCGTGTTCGTTGGCCCGGTACATCTCGCCGAGCAGCTCGTCACGAACCGGGCAGGAATCGCTGTCGTAGGCTTCACGGTTGGAAAACATGGCAGGCCCCCCTCGCTGCTTGCGAAGATGCCGCGCAATCCTCTAACGAAGGGTTAACCAGCCCGGACGGTAGTCGGCCGGCGCGCTTGAGCGCGCCGAATCGGAACGCGGGGCCGCGCTCACGCGTTCGCGGCCATGAAGATCGACAGGCCGAAGCCGGTGAGATGATGCAGCGCCTGATCGACGCCGATCAGCGTCCAGAACCAGGGATGCTCCGGCGTCATGCCGAAGCTCGAGGAGCACAGCCCCTTGGCGCGGTCCACCGTAATGTGGATGACGAAGTCGATCAGGGCCACGAACCAGAATCTCGGCGCGACGATCAGGAGCAGCACCATCGCAACCGCCAGATGTATCAGGCAGTGAACCAGAAGCGGCAGGGCCCATCCCGTCTTCTGGTCCTTGCCATAGGCCATCCAGGCGTTCTGCAGCACGAAGTCCGCGATGATGTGCTTGGCGGTCAAAAGCAGCATCCAGCCTATCAGAAGGCCAACGGGCACCGACGACGACATGGAGGGAAACGACAAGCTGACGACCTCGCAAGAACTTTGTACCGCACGGGGACTGAGGCGTTCAGCACCATTCTTGTAAAGACCTGGCCAGTTCGACCCCGTATTGACCTTTTATGACACCTCCGGGGCCGGAATGCACCTGCCGGGAACTTGAAAAACCTGAGATGTGACTCAATGGCGCCATGGCCGCGAGCCGCATTGGTAACGTTACCTTTGGCCCGCAATTTGCAATCCGTGGCGATCGCGATATCATCGCCTGCTTGGAAATTTTCTTTCGTTTTAGGCATTTACCGATTTGCCTTGCAGCCAGCCCCGTTTGCGTGAGAGAGCGCGGGAAAAGCCGGCCCCGGGATAAAGCCATGAGTGCTCAAGCTCCGGCGCCGCTCGTGGAGCCGCCCCCTTCTCGATCACAGGTTGTGAAGAGCAACCGCCTGCAGGTGCTGCTCTATGCCGTCCTCACATTGCTGTTGACGGGCGCGACCGTCTGGGGCGGACGCGTGCTGCTGACGGACTCGGAAACGCTGACCTTTGCCGTCGGCACATCCAACAGCGAGGAAGCGCAATTCGCCGCCAAGCTCGCCGCTGTGCTCCGAAACATCCATTCTCGGCTGCGGCTGAAGATCCTGCCCAGCGCCGACAATGCGAAAGCGGTGGGACTGTTCGACCGCCGCCAGGCCGATCTTGCGATCTTGCGCACCGATTCGAAGATTCCGCCGCGGGCGCGCGCCGTCGCGATCCTCGATCATGACCTCGTGATGCTGCTCAGTCCCGGCACCAAGAAGATCAAGTCCCTGGACGATCTGAAGAAGCTGAAGAAGGTCGCCATTCTCGCCGAAGCCGACAGCAGCGCCGCTTTCATCCGCACCATCTTCGATTTGTCCGACAGTCCCGAGACCGCCTCGAAGGTGCAGATGGCGCCGCCGGGGGCTACGCTCGAGAAGCTGTTCGCCTCCGGCTTTGGCGCGGTGATCG
>JAFAUV010000219.1 GCA_019243075.1 Bradyrhizobium sp. | reverse complement strand
CGGAAGCCCGGAAAGAAAGGAAAACCGTCAACCTGAGGAGCCGCGCTCTTGCGCGGCGTCTCGAAGGGTGGCCACGCGCGCTGCTGCTTGTGGGCATCCTTCGAGGCTCGACGAAGACGGCGAGCGCCTCAGGATGACGGCGCGATGCTGGTGAGCACGCCTCACGCCACCTTGCTGTGGCTTTCGGCGGTATATTCCGGGTCGGCTTCGCAGATCACGCGGTTGCGGCCGTTGCGCTTGGCGGCATAAAGGCAGGCATCGGCGCGCTCGATCAGCGTGTCCGGGGAGTCTCCGGACTGCAGTACCGAAACCCCGATCGAGATCGTGACGCGGCCCAAAATCTCGCCGGTGGATTTCTTCTTCAATTCCTTCGACATTACGGCACGGCGGATGTGATCGGCAACCGTCAGCGCCTGGCGTAGCGCGGTGTTGGGCAGCACGACCGCGAACTCTTCGCCGCCATAGCGGGCGGTGATGTCCTGGCCCTTGATGGTCTGCTTCAGCGACATGCCGACCAGACGCAGAACCTGGTCGCCGGTGAGATGGCCATAGGAATCGTTGAACGACTTGAAATGGTCGATGTCGAACATCAGCAGCGACAGCGGCTCGCCGATGGCGAGCGCGTTCTGCACCGCCATGTCGATCATGCGGTCGAAATATTTGCGATTTCCAAGGCCGGTCAGCGGATCGGTCAGGCTCTCGGCGCGAATCGCCTCCAGGCTCTGCTGCAGGTCGGAAATCTCGTTCTTGGACAGCGTCAGCCGCTGTTCCAGCGCCTTGTTGGTCTCGCGCATCTCCCGCGTTGCCTTCACGAGGGACCGCACGATCGCCTGGACCTCGTCGCGGGTTTTCGCGTCTGCTAGTTGCTCCGTCGCGCCGTCGAGGCTCGCACCGTAGCTCGTCGACATGCCAAGCGCATCGGTGAGCAACGTCGTCACGTCATCGATCTCGCCGATCACGCGCGCGCCGACCTTGTCGATACGGTCGGTGGTCTTGATGTGCGAGAGATAGGTCTCGTAGATCTGCTCGAGGTCGGCTTCGGTCAGCCTGCCGCTGCGCGCCAGCGTCTCGTTGATGATCTTGTTGAGGGGAGCGTTATAGCCGGTCGCGTAGACATACCAGATCTCGTAATTGCGGGGGACGGCGGTCTGGCGAAGCGACCTGATCTGGCCCAGTGCGACGTCCGCGAAGGCCATTGTGCGTTCGTGTTCGTCGAGCACCTTGACCACGGAATACGTCCCCATGACGGACCGGCGCCCGCCGCAATGACTGCAAATATGGCGATCAAGGTAGTGCAGGGAGGTGAACGACCGGTAAACGGGTTCCCGAAGGTTCCCTCCGGCCTCAGGCGCGGGCGCGTACCGGTCGCAGCAGAAACGCCGGCAGATGCGAATGATCAGCGGGCTCCGATTCCACCTCGCGACCTGCGCGCCGAGGCTCGCTGCGCTGCGCCGGAGCAGGCTGTGTCGCGCCATGGTGACGCTGCTGGCCGCCGGACGCATGGCGCGGTTCGCGCTCGCGTTGCGGCTTGCCGCCCCGGCCGCGCCGTATGCGCTGCTGCCCGTGCGGCTCTGCGCTGCGCTCGGAAGCTTCGCTAGGCGCAGAGAAATCGACTTCGGCGCGGGGAATGCTCTGGCCGATCAGCTTTTCGATCGCGGCAATGGATTTGTGGTCGAGCGGGGTGACGATGGAGATGGCAGTGCCCGTGCGGCCTGCGCGGCCGGTGCGGCCGATCCGGTGCACGTAATCGTCGGGGTGATGCGGCACGTCGAAATTGAAGACGTGGCTCACTTCGGGAATGTCGAGGCCGCGCGCGGCGACGTCGGAAGCGACGAGGAGCGGAAGCTCGCCCTTGCGGAATTGATCGAGGGCTGCCATGCGCGCAGGCTGATCCATGTCGCCGTGCAGGGCCCCGACGCTGAAACCGTGCTTCTGCAGCGATTTGTGCAGCACCGCGACTTCGCGCTTGCGATTGCAGAAGATGATCGCGTTCTTGAGGTCCTTGGCGTCGCGCAGGAGGCGGCGCAGCACTTCGCGCTTCTCGTGCGCTTCGCGGCCGGCCGGCACTTGCGATTGCGTCACGGTGACCGCCGCGGTCGCGGGGCGGGAGACTTCCACTTTTTGCGGATTGTGCAGGAAGGCCTCGGTGACGCGGCGGATTTCCGGAGGCATGGTCGCCGTGAAGAACAGGGTCTGCCGCGTGAAGGGAACGAGCTTGCAGATGCGTTCGATGTCGGGGATGAAGCCCATGTCGAGCATGCGATCGGCTTCGTCGATCACCAGCAGCTCGACGCCGGTGAGAAGCAGCCCGCCGCGCTCGGTGTGGTCGAGCAGGCGGCCCGGGGTTGCGATCAAGACGTCGACGCCGCGCGTCAATTTGGAGTCCTGGTCGCCGAAGGAGACGCCGCCGATCAGAAGCGCGACGTTGAGCTTCTGGCCCGCGCCGTAGCGATCGAAGCTTTCCTTCACCTGCGCGGCCAGTTCGCGCGTCGGCTCGAGGATGAGGGTGCGCGGCATCCGTGCCCGGGCGCGGCCCTTTTCGAGGATGGTGAGCATCGGCAGCACGAACGCCGCCGTCTTGCCGGTGCCGGTCTGGGCGATGCCGAGTACATCGCGGCGCGCGAGCACGTGAGGAATTGCCTGTTCCTGGATGGGAGTAGGGGTGGTGTAGCCGGTTGCCACGACCGCGGCGAGAACCTTGTCGGATAGTCCTAGACTGGAGAAAGACATTGAGCCTCTGCTCGACGCCGCCGTTCGGAATCGAAGGTAAAAGGCGGTCGCGTTCGGCCCCGAAACGGCGCGCTTGATAAAGCTCAGGGGCGGTAAGTGACGCTGACCAGCGGCTGGTCTTTAAGGAATCGCGTTAGACCCACATCCGCTTTGACCGGGAACATAGGGTCGAAATGGCCAAAGTCAATCTGGCAACGCTCCAAAAGGCCGAAAAACCTTAACGGTTTCGCACAAATAACGGGCGTTCTGTCTTTTCGCCTTCAAATCCCGGGCGAGCGATGACAACCTCCAGCGGGGAATCACCAATGTTCGCGAAACTGCGTCTCGATGCCTTGCACGACGGCATTTTCAGCGTCGCCATGACGCTGCTGGTGCTCGATGTCCGCCTGCCGGACGATTTCAGGCCCGCCGATGCGGACGACCTCCTGCAGGGTTTCGCGCAGCTCTGGCCGAAATTCCTGCCCTACCTGTTGAGCTTCGGCGTGCTCGGGCTGCGCTGGGTCGCCAGCATCGAGATCCGCAGCCGCGCCGAATATTTCAGCCGTGAATATGTCAACTGGTGGCTGCTCTACCTGCTGCTGATCACCTTTGTTCCGTTCTCGACCATTGTGGTCGGACGCTACGCCTCGTTGGCGCCGGCGATCTGGCTCTATGCCGGCCATACGCTGTTGATCGCCTTGATCAGCATTCGCATGGTCACGCTGGTGCCGGAGCTGGAGCAGGGCGCCCACCTGCGCCGGCGCCTGATGTCGGCCGCCTCGCTTGCCCTCTCCTCCGTGGCTGCGATCCTCGTGAGCTTCGTCAATCCGCACCTCGCACTATGGGCGTTCGCCCTCAATTTCGCCCAGCCCGCGGTCGAGCGATGGCGGCGCGGCCGGATGGCGGATTGAATCGGCAAAGCATCCGGACGACCAGCGCTCGCGCGGGATGCCGGTTGCTTCGCCCAGCGCCTCATCCCATGATGGAAAACCCGCCATCGATCGGAATTGCGGTGCCGGTGACGAAATCGGAAGCCGCTGACGCCAGGAACACGGCTATTCCCGCAAAATCGTCGATGTCGCCCCAGCGCGCGGCCGGCGTACGCGCCAGCACCCGGTTGTGCAGACCGTCGATTTCCGAACGGGCGCGCTTGGTCAGATCCGTGTCGATCCAGCCCGGCAGGATCGCGTTGGCCTGGATATTGTCGGCGGCCCAGGCGCAGGCGCAGGCGCGCGTGAATTGCACGATGCCGCCTTTGCTCGCGGCATAGGCCGGCGCGAAGCCCGCGCCGAAGATCGACATCATCGACCCGATATTGATGATCTTGCCGCCGCCCCGGGCCTGCATCGCCGGATGGACCGCCTTCGAGCAAAGAAAGGCGCTGGTGAGGTTGGTCTCGATCACCGTGCTCCACTCCTCGACCGCGAGCAGATTCGGAGGCTTGCGGATATTGATGCCGGCATTGTTGACGAGGATGTCGATCCGGCCGAGCTCGCTTGTGACGCGCTCGACCATCCGGCCGACTGCTTCGGCGTCGGTGACGTCGGTCGCAATCGAAATCGCCTTGATGCCGCGTCCCTTCAAATCCGCCACCGCCGCCTGCGATTTCTCCTCGTTGCGGGCGACCACG
>JAFAUV010000078.1 GCA_019243075.1 Bradyrhizobium sp. | reverse complement strand
CGCCGACGCGAATGTCCTGCACCGCCTGCAGGAACAGCGTGGCGCCCGGCACCACGGACATCGCCCGCCTCAGCCGGCCGATCACCTCGTCGACATTGGCGCGGCGTTCGGAGAGCGGCTTCAGCGAGACGAACATGAAGCCGGAATTGGTCTGGCCGCCGCCGGTGAAGCCGACGGCGGTCTCGACCGCAGGGTCTTTTGCGATGATGGTGCCGAATTGCGCGAGCTTCTGCTGCATCAGCTGGAACGAGATGCTCTGGTCGGCCTGGATGCTGCCGACGATGCGCCCGGTGTCCTGCTGCGGGAAGAAGCCCTTCGGGATCACCGTGTAAAGGTAGACATTGAGACCAACGGCGGCAAAGAACACCAACAGGATGAGCGATGGACGCTCGAGCGCGCCCGTCAGCGTCCGCCGGTAGAAGCCCAGCATCGCCTCGAAGAAGCGCTCGCTGATCACGTAGAGCCTGCCGTGCTCGCCGGTTTCCTGGCGCAGCAGTACCGCACACATCATTGGCGTGGTCGCGAGCGAGATCGCCAGCGAGATCATGATCGAAATCGAGATCACCATGGCGAATTCGCGGAACAGGCGGCCGATGATGCCGCCCATCATCAGGATCGGGATGAACACCGCGATCAGCGAGATGCTCATGGAGAGCACGGTGAAGCCGACCTCGTTGGCGCCCTTCAGCGCCGCGTTCAGCGGCGACATGCCCTCCTCGATGTACCGGGTGACGTTCTCGAGAACGACGATGGCATCGTCGACCACGAAGCCGGTCGCGACCGTCAGCGCCATCAGCGAGAGGTTATCGAGGCTGTAGCCGATCAGGTACATGACGCCGAAGGTGGCGACCAGCGACACCGAGACCGCGACGACCGGAATGAAGGTGGCACGCGGGTTCCGCAGGAACGCGAACACCACGACGATGACCAGCAGGACGGCCAGCACCAGGGTTCGCTCGACATCGCGCAGCGAGGTGCGGATGGTGGTCGAGCGGTCGACGGCGAGGCCGATATCGATCGCCGGCGAGATCGAGGCCTTCAGGAACGGCATCAGCGCCTTCACCACATCCACGGTGGAAATGATGTTGGCGCCGGGTTGTCGGTAGAGGATGATCAGCACCGCAGGCTTGCCGTTGGCGAGGCCGGCATTGCGCAGGTTCTCGACCCCGTCGCTGACCTCGCCGACATCGGTGAGATGCACGGCCGCGCCATTGCGATAGGCGACGATCAGCGGTTTGTAATCGTCGGCCTTGTTGGCCTGGTCGTTGGAATAGACCTGGTAGCGCTGGTCGCCGACGTCGATGCCACCCTTCGGGCTGTGCGCGTTGGCGCTGGAGAGCGCGGCGCGGACATCTTCCAGGCCGATGCCGTATTTGTACAGCGCCTGCGGGATCAGCTCGACCCGCACCGCAGGCAGCGAGCTGCCGCCGACCACGACCTCGCCGATGCCCTCGACCTGGGACAGCTTTTGCGCCAGCACGGTGGAGGCGGCATCATAGAGATCGCCGCGGGTTGCGGTGTCGGAGGTGAGCGTGAGGATCAGGATCGGCGCGTCGGCCGGGTTGACCTTCTTGTAGGTCGGGTTGGTGCGCAGGCTGGTTGGAAGGTCGGCACGGGAGGCGTTGATCGCGGCCTGCACGTCGCGCGCTGCGCCGTTGATGTCGCGGTTGAGCCCGAACTGCAGCGTGATGCGCACCGAACCGACCGAGCTCTGCGAGGTCATCTCGGTAACGTCGGCGATCTGGCCGAGATGCTTCTCGAGCGGGCTTGCGACCGTGATCGCGACGTCCTGCGGGCTCGCGCCGGGCAGCGTCGCCTGCACCGAGATGGTGGGGAAGTCGACCTGCGGCAGCGGCGAGACCGGGAGCTTGAAGAAGGCCACGGCGCCCGCCGCGGCGAGGCCAAAGGTCAGGAGCGTGGTCGCGACCGGCCGCCGGATGAAGGGTGTTGACGGCCCCATCGCTCAATGCGCCTCGCTCGCCTGGTGCGGGTTCGCGGGCCGGCCGCCAAAGCGGATGGCGAGGCGGTCAAACCAGAGATAGATCACGGGCGTCGTGAACAGCGTCAGCATCTGGCTGACGAGGAGACCGCCGACGATCGAGATGCCGAGCGGATGGCGCAGCTCGGACCCCGCGCCGGTGCCGACCATCAGGGGCAGGGCGCCGAGCACGGCAGCCATGGTCGTCATGATGATGGGACGGAAGCGCAGCAGGCAGGCCTGGTAGATCGCTTCCCGCGGCGGCTTGCCTTCGTTGCGCTCCGCATCGAGCGCGAAGTCGATCATCATGATCGCGTTCTTCTTTACGATGCCGATCAAGAGAATGATGCCGATGATGGCGACGATGGTGAGATCCTGGCCCGCGGCCATCAGCGCCAGCAGCGCGCCGATACCGGCCGAGGGCAGGGTCGAGAGGATGGTGACCGGGTGAATGAAGCTCTCATAGAGCACGCCGAGCACGATGTAGACGACGACGATCGCAGCCGCGATCAGGAACAGCTGGTTCGAGAGCGAGGACTGGAACGCCAGCGCCGCGCCCTGGAAACTGGTAATGAGGCCGAGCGGCTGGCCGATATCGATCTGGGCCTGCTTGATTGCAGCCACGGCATCGCCGAGCGCGGCGCCGGGCGCGAGATTGAAGGAGATGGTCGCCGAGGGAAACTGGCCGAGATGCGAGACCTGCAGAGGAGCGGTTTCCTGGCGGAATTTGGCCATCACCGCAAGCGGCACCGGCGTCGAGCCGACCGAGGAGGGCAGGTAGATGTCCGACAGCGACTGCAGCGAGGTCTGCAGCGTCGGGTCGGCCTCGAGGATGACGCGGTACTGGTTGGAATTGGTGAAGATGGTCGAGACGATGCGCTGGCCGTATGAATCGTAGAGCGCGTTGTCGATGGTGGCGGGCGTGATGCCGAAGCGCGCGGCCTGGTCGCGGTCGATCTCGACGAACACCGAGAGGCCCTGGGCTGCGATGTCGCTTGCGACGTCGCCCAGTTGCGGCAGCGTCCGCAGCCTGTCCACCAGCTTCGGCGTCCACTCCGCCAATTGCGCGGGATCGGCGTCCTGCAGGATGAACTGGTATTGCGTCTTGGCGACGGTGCCTTCGATGGTCAAATCCTGCACCGGCTGCATGTAGAGCGTGATGCCGGTCAGGCCGCTGGTGGCGTTCTTGAGCCGCTGCATCACCGTCGAAATGTCGGACCTGCGCTCCTCATGCGGTTTGAGGTTGATCAGGATGCGGCCGGAGTTCAGCGTGGTGTTGGTGCCGTCGACGCCGATAAAGGAGGAGAGGCTGTCGACCTCCGGGTCTTTCAGGATGATGCTGGCGAGCTGCTGCTGCCGTTCCGCCATCGCGGCATAGGATACCGACTGCGGCGCTTCCGAGATCGCCTGGATCACGCCGGAATCCTGCAGAGGGAAGAAGCCCTTCGGGATCACGACATAGAGATAGGCGGTCAGCGCGAAAGTGGCGAGCGCGATCAGCAGAGTCAGCGTCTGGCGGTCGAGCACCCAGCGCAGCATGTGGCCGTAGACTTCGATGATCTTGTCGAAGCCTTGCCGGCTCAGGCGCTGCAGCGTATTCTCTTCATCCGCGGTTTCGGCCTTGAGCAGTTTCGCGCAGGCCATCGGCACCAGCGTCAGCGACACCACCGCCGAGATCAGGATGGTCACCGACAGCGTGATCGCGAATTCGCGAAACAGGCGGCCGACCACGTCTCCCATGAAGAGCAGCGGGATCAGCACCGCGATCAGCGACACCGTCAGCGAAATGATGGTGAAGCCGATCTGCTCGGAACCCTTCAGCGCGGCCTGCAGCGGGCTGTCGCCCTCCTCGATGTAACGCGAGATGTTCTCGATCACGACGATGGCGTCGTCGACCACGAAGCCCGTGGCGATGGTGAGCGCCATCAGCGAAAGATTGTTGAGGCTAAAGCCGAACAGGTACATCGCGCCGAGCGTGCCGACCAGCGACAGCGGCACGGACAGCGACGGGATCAGCGTGGCGCGGGCCGAGCGCAGGAACACGAAGATCACCAGCACGACCAGCAGCACCGCGAGCGACAGCTCGTACTCGACGTCGCGCACGGAAGCGCGGATGGTGATGGTGCGGTCGGTCAATATGGTGAGGTCGATCGCGGCCGGCAACGTCGCCTGCAATTGCGGCAGGAGCTGCTTGATGCCCTCGACCACCGAGATGACGTTGGCCCCCGGCTGGCGCTGGATGTTGAGGATGATCGCCGGGGTCTCGTTCATCCAGGCGCCGAGCCTGTCGTTCTGCGCGCCGTCGATGACGTCGCCGACATCGGAGAGGCGTACCGGCGAGCCGTTCTTGTAGGCCACGATCAGCGAGGCGTAGTCGCTGGCATTGCGGATCTGGTCGTTGGCGTTGATGGTGTAGGCGCGCATGCCGCCGTCGAAATTGCCCTTGGGCGTGTTGACATTGGCATTGCCGAGCGTGGTGCGGAGGTCGTCGATGTTGAGCCCGTAGGCGGCGAGCTTGCGGATGTCGGCGCGAATGCGAACGGCGGGGCGCTGGCCGCCGGAAAGGCTGACCAGGCCGACGCCGGGAAGCTGTGAAATCTTCTGCGCGAGCCGCGCATCGACGAAATCCTCGACCTGGGTCAGCGGCATGGTCTTGGACGTGAGGCCAAGCGTGAGGATCGGCGCATCCGCCGGGTTGACCTTGGCGTAGATCGGCGGTGCCGGCAGATCGGAGGGAAGCAGATTGCCGGCAGCATTGATCGCGGCCTGCACCTCCTGCTCGGCGATGTCGAGCGAGATGCTCAGGCCGAATTGCAGGGTGATGACGGAGGCCCCGGCCGAGCTCACCGAGCTCATCTGGTTCAGATTCGGCATCTGGCCGAACTGCACTTCCAGCGGCGCGGTGACCGACGAGGTCATCACGTCGGGGCTCGCACCGGGATAGAAGGTCTGGACCTGGATGGTCGGGTAATCGACTTCAGGCAGCGCCGCAACCGGGAGGAAGCGGAATGCCAGCATGCCCGACAGCATGATGGCGATCATCAGGAGCGTGGTCGCCACCGGCCGTAGAATAAACGGCTGTGACGGGTTCATTGTTTCGGCTCGCCCTGCTTCGGCTCGCCTTGCTTGGCCTCTCCGTCGGAACGTCGCTTCTTGCCGGCACCCGGCGTGGCGCTGCTGCCGCCCGC
>JAFAUV010000020.1 GCA_019243075.1 Bradyrhizobium sp. | reverse complement strand
CGGCATGGGTGCCCTGCTCGGCGATCCTGCCGCGGTCGAACACCAGGATGCGGTCGAGACTGCGCACCGTCGACAGGCGATGGGCGATCACGATCGAGGTGCGGTCCTTCATCAGCCGCACCATCGCCTCCTGGATCAGTGCCTCCGATTCCGAATCGAGACTCGAGGTCGCCTCGTCCAGGATCAGGATCGGCGCGTCGGCCAGGAACGCGCGCGCCAGCGCCACGCGCTGCCGCTCGCCGCCCGACAATTTCACGCCGCGTTCGCCGACCAGCGTGCCGTAGCCCTTCGGCAGGCGCAGGATGAAGTCATGCGCATTGGCGAGCCGCGCGGCCTGCTCGATCGCAGCCATGCTGGCACCCGGCGCGCCGTAGGCGATGTTCTCGGCCAGCGTGCGGTGGAACAGGATCGGCTCCTGCTGCACGATCGCGATCTGGCTGCGCAGCGATTGCTGCGTCGCCTTGGCGATGTCGCGGCCGTCGACCAGGATGCGGCCGCCGGAGACGTCATGGAGCCGCTGCACCAGCTTGACGAAGGTGGTCTTGCCCGAGCCGGAACGGCCGACCAGGCCGACGCGCTCGCCGGCGCGGATATCGACCGACAATCCGTCATAGAGCGGCACGCGATGGCCGCCATAGAGGAAGGTGACGCCTTCGAACTGGATGCGCCCGCCATCGATGCGGATCGGCTTTGCGTCCGGCGCATCGGCAATCCCGATCGGCTGGGCATGGATCTCGACAAGCTCCTCCATGTCGTTCACCGAGCGCTGCAGGTTGTTGATGTGCATGCCGACGTCGCGCAGATAGGCGTGGATGACGTAGTAGCTCGTCAGCACATAGGTGACGTCGCCGGGCGAGGCCTTGCCCGCGATCCACAGCAGCACCGAGCCGCCGATGACGGAGCCGCGCAGGCAGAGCAGCACCAATAGCTGCACCGCGTTGGTGGCGTTGTAGCGCAGCCAGGTGCGGTTGACGCGTCGGCGCCAGCGGCTGACGACGCGCTTTAGCCGCGCATCCTCGCGCGTCTCCGCGCCGAACGACTTCACCACCGCATTGCAGGTCAAGGCGTCGGCCAAGGTGCCGCCGACCCTGGTGTCCCAGGCGTTGGAGACCCTTGCGGCAGGCGCGATGTAAAGCGTCGACAGCGCCACCGTCATCGAGACATAGATGAGCGCGCCGATGGCGATGACGAGCCCAAGCGAGGTCCAGTGCAGGCCGAGCAGCACCATCGATCCCAACAGCACCATCAAGGACGGCAACAGCGCCAACAGGATGGTGTCGTTGTAGAGATCGAGCGCCCACATGCCACGCGTCACCTTGCGCACCGTCGAGCCGGCAAAGGAGTTGGCGTGCCAATCGGTCGAGAAGCGCTGCACGCGCACGAATGCGTCCTGCGCCACATCGGACATGATGCGCAGCGTGAACGGCACGATCGTCTGCAAGCCGATCAGGCGCAGCACGATCGAGGCCAATCCCAGCGCCACGATCCCGCCAAACGCCATCAGCGCGGCATGGCGTGCCTCGAGGTTGCCGGCGCCCCGCGTCAAGGCGTCGACCAGATGCCCGGAGAACACCGGCATGAACAGGTCGGCGACGGTGGCGCCCAACAGGCCGGCGGCGGTGATGAGCGTCATCACCGGCTGCTTCAGCCAGTGGCGGAACACGAAGGCCATCACCAGGCGGATGGCCGCAGGCTTCTTGCTTCGGGCATTCATGGCTTCATCCGGCTCGCGTTCGCGCGCGACGGCCGGCTCCAATTTGCGGACGCGCGCCCGCCACGAAGGCGGACGCAGGCGTCGATGAAAATCAGCGACTTGGCGGAAGATGGGGGGATCGGGCGAGGTTGCCCGGCCGTGGCTCGCGAAGATGGCCTCTAAAGGCCGGAACCGGCGTCCATCATGGGCATGGGACGCGGACGGGCGATCTGCGAAAATGCCTTGATCATGCAAATCCTCCCGGGTTCGAGCTGCGAGGCGCCGTTTATAAATCGATCGGCGACGATTTGCAAGTTAGTGCGCGTCGCCGCCGGCCGCCATCGAGGCGGGCTTGTTCAGCAGCAAAATCAGAAGGCTCAATCCTGCGAAGAACAGCGCCAGCATCAAGAAGGTGTCGCCATAGCTCATCACCAGCGCCTGGCGATGCACGATCTGCGACAATTCCTTCAGCGCCATCAGCGCGCCGTCGCCCATGCCCTGCATGCGCTGGGTCAGCATGTTGAGGGTATCGACCGCCATGGCATTGCCCCAGGTGACGCGATCCTGCAGGCGGGTGATGTGCAGGTCGGTACGGTCGTTGAGCATCTCGTTGATGATGGCAAGCCCGACCGCGCCGCCGAGATTGCGCATCAGGTTGAACAGGCCGGAGGCATTCTTCACCCGGTCCGGCGCCAGGGTGCCTAGCGCGATGTTGTTGGTCGGCACCATGGCGCACATCATGCCGATGCCGCGCAATATCTGCGGCATCAAGAGCTCGTAGAAGTCGTATTGGCGGGTGATCCACGTCATCTGGTAGGAGCCGAGCGCGAAGATGACGAGGCCGAAGGCGATGATGTAGCGCAGATCGACCTTCTGCATCATCCGGCCGACCACCGGCGCCATCAGAAACATGGTGATGCCCGAGACGAACATGGTCTCGCCGATCTGCATGGCGCTGTAGCCGCGAATTTCGGCGAGATAGCGCGGATAGACGTAAGTGAGGCCATAGAGCCCGATGCCGATGCAGAATTGCAGCACGCAGCCGACCGCGAAATTGCGGTCGGCGAAGGCGCGCAGATCGACGATCGGAACCTGCGCCGTCAGCACCCGCCAGAAGAAGGCGATCGCCGACAGGAAGCTGACGCCGGCACAGACCGCGACCGAGCTATCCTGCAGCCATTCATATTGCGGGCCTTCCTCCAGCACATATTCGAGGGCGCCGAGAAAGCCCGCCATGAAGATCAGGCCCCACCAGTCGAAATGCGCAAGCAGCGGGAAATTCGGCTGGTCGAAATCGATCAGCGCCAGCACGCCGATGGTGATCAGGACGCCCGGCACGACATTGATGAAGAACAACCAGTGCCAGCTCATCACATCGGTGATGTAGCCGCCGACCGTCGGGCCGACGGTGGGCGCCAGCGTCGCCACAAGCCCGATGACCGGCGCCACGATGTGGAATTTCGAGCGCGGGAAGATGGTGTAGGCGGAGGCGAACACGGTGGGGATCATGCCGGCGCCGAGAAATCCCTGGATCGCGCGCCACAGGATCATCTCGTCGCTCGAGGAGGCGAAGCCGCATAGCAGGCTCGAGAAGGTGAAGCCCGCGGCCGAGATCGCAAACAACAGCCGCGTGCCCAGCGCACGCGACAGGAAGCCCGACAAGGGAATCGCGATCACTTCCGCGATCAGGTAGGAGGTCTGCACCCAGGAGACTTCGGTCGAGCTCGCCGACAGGCCCGCCTGGATGTCGGACAGGGAGGCGGAGACGATCTGGATGTCCAGGATCGACATGAACATCCCGAACACCATGATGACGAACGCAACGACACGCTTCGGTTCGATCCGATCGGTGACGACGGGCACGCCCGTCATCGCAGGATTGGCTGTGGTGGCGGTTGCCATGAGTAATGCGGCTCGTCAGACAGTGCGTGAAGGCGCGACGGCTACTGCGGATGGATCATCACGGGCGAATCGAGATCGGCGTCGCTGTCGGCATCCTCGGCGCCCTTGTTGGTGTCGACGGTGGCGTAGACGGACATGCCGGCACGGAGCAGATTCTCCCGCGCCACTTCCTTCGGCACACGGATGCGCACCGGCAGGCGCTGCACGATCTTGGTGAAGTTGCCGGTGGCATTGTCCGGCGGCAGCAGCGTGAACACCGAGCCCGCCGCCGGCGAGATGCTTTGCACGATGCCGGTGAACTTGCGGAAGCCGTAGGCGTCGACCTTGATGGTCACCGGCTGGCCTGGACGGATGCGCTTGAGCTGCGTCTCCTTGTAGTTGGCATCGATGAAGACGTCGTCGAGCGGCACGACGTTGCCGAGCCGCTGGCCGAGCGTGACGTAGTCACCGGTGTTGACGAGGCGGTTGGAGAAGATGCCGTCGACGGGCGCGCGCACATAGGTGAAGTCGAGATCGCGCTCGGCTTTCGCGAGCTGGGTCTTCAGCTCCGCAAGCTGCGCCTCGGCCTCGGCCTGCTGCGCCTTGGTAACCTCGACATTGTCGCGCGCGGCATCGAAGGCGGCCTGCGCGGCCTTCACGCCGGCGGCGCCCTGGTCGCGCGCGGCCTCGGACTGCTCGAAGGTCGCGTGCGAGGCAAAGCCCTTGTTGTTCAGCGTCTGCTGGCGATCATAGTCGAGCCCCGCGCGCTTCAGTCCGGCTTCGGCGGAGGCGAGATTGGCCCCGGCCTGCTCGACCGCGCTCACGGCCGCGGCGACCTGGCGGCCGATGCGCGCAATCGTCGCCTCCTGCGTCGCGATCCTGGTGCGGGCCGCATCGACGGCGATCTTGTAGTCGCCGTCGTCGATCTTCAGGATCGTATCGCCCTTGTGCACCAGCATATTGTCGCCGGGCAGGATCGCCGCGATGTGACCGGCCACGCGCGCGCCGAGCATGGTATTGTTGGCGCGGACATAGGCGTCGTCGGTCGAGATGTAGAAGCGGCCGATCAGCAGGTAATAGGCGGCATAGGATGCGGCCGCGAGCGCAAGCAGCGCGAGGAAGCCGAACAGGATGAATCTGCGCCTGCCCGATTTCGGCGCGGCGGCGGGCGCCGGTGCCGAGCCTTGCGCCGGAGCCGACGGGGCGGTCACGGGCTTGCCGCCTGGAGCTGGCGTCGGCGCCTCGGCCTGACGGCGCTGTTCTTCGGCCACCTGCGTGCGAAGCTGTTCGCCCAGTCCCTGTGGGTCCGGGCCTTGTTGGTCCAGACCTTGTTTGTCCAGGCCTTGTTTGTCCAGGCTCTGTTTGTTCAAGCCTGGCTCACGCTGGCCGTCACCGCCGTCCACCTCACGAAGCACGCGTGCGGCTTGGTCTCTCGCTGCGGCCATGACCGCCTCTCCTCACAATATCGCGAGCGCAGCCCCGCAGGGGTTCACCCCGCCTTGCCGCCTCGCACCATGAACAATTATCATTGACCGAACGGTTCGGTCAATCTATTTTCCCGCCTGCGGCATTGTTAGGCTGGCGTTGCCTTCCAGAATCTTTCTAGAATCCAGATCTTGCAGAGAACCTAAACCAATGGTTGCAGCCGATCGATCCTCCGTTCTCGTCTCCGACGAGGAGAGTTCGAAGCGCCGCCAGATCCTGGAAGGTGCCCGTAAGGTCTTCATGGACTTGGGCTTTGACGGTGCCAGCATGGGCGAGATCGCCCGCGCGGCCGCGGTTTCCAAAGGCACG
>JAFAUV010000440.1 GCA_019243075.1 Bradyrhizobium sp. | reverse complement strand
CCCAGCGTCGGGGGGACAGGACCACACGGCTTCGCCGTCCGCCAACGCGCAAGCTCGCCTGCCGCGCATCAGCGTCCATCGCATCCCGCACCCAACGTTCGTGGCGATCGGCCGAAACGCCCCTCTTCATGAGAGCGCGGGACGGCGCAGATTACGGCCACTGATTTGCCCGACGAGGCAAGCGGTTTTTTCGGCGAGAGGGGCGAAGGCCAATCGCGACCATGTCGTCGACCGCCCTGATCCGCACCTCATCACCCTGAAAGCGAAACTCGTCAGGCAGAGGCCCGCATGGATCGCCATCGTCGAAGAACGGCCTTGTGATCACCGCCCTTTTTCATGCTTCGTCGTGGTCTTGGCCCGCGGCCAGACCGGTAGCCCGTCACTGCCCCATCTGATATCCATTTTCCCTTAAAGCCAACGGATTTCAGATGTCAGATTTCAGCTTCCCCCATCGCATCCTGCCCGCCGCCCTCGCCGCCGCCTCCCTGCTCGCGCTCGCCTCGCCCGCGCTCGCTGCCGACGAAGAGGCGCCCAAGGGCGAGATGGTGTCCGTGATCAAGGCGACGAAGTCCTGCTTTGCCAATATCGTCGAGGTGTCCGGCATCGTGATGCCGCGGGAGGAGACGGCGGTGCGGCCGGAGCGGATGGGGCTGAAGGTCGCCGACGTGCTGGCGGATGCCGGCGACAGCGTCAGCGCCGGGCAGACCCTGGCGCGGCTGAACCTGCCCGAGGGCGGCTCGATCGTGGTGCAGGCGCCGGTCAACGGCATCATCTCGGCCTCCAATGCCACCATCGGCGCGCTGGCGTCGGGCAAGGGCGAGGCGCTGTTCACCATCATCGCCCGCGGCGAATACGACCTGGTCGGCCTGGTGCCGGTCTCCGACATCGCCAAGCTCGCGGTCAACCAGCCCGCCAATGTCCGCGTGATCGGCTCCGGCGATGTCGATGGCAAGGTCCGCCGCATCGGGCCGACGGTCGAGCCGGCGGTGCAGCAGGGCCAGGTCTTCATCGGCGTCAACACCAATCGCCGCCTGCTGGTGAACGCCTCCGGCCGCGCGCTGATCAAGACCGGGCAGAGCTGCAATGTCGCGGTGCCGCTCACCGCGGTCCAGTACGGCGACGCCGGCACCGTGGTGCAGGTGGTGAAGCGCGACCGCATCGAGACGCGGCGCGTCGAGGTCGGGCTGATGAGCGGCGGCCAGATCGAAATCCGCGACGGCATCAACGAGGGCGACGACGTGGTCGCCCGCGCCGGCGCGCTGCTGCGCGAAGGCGATCCCGTGCGGCCGGTGGCGGAAGCGGCGAATGCGAAGTGACGTTGCTCACTCGTCATGGCCGGGCTTGACTTCGAAATCATTAAAACAACCCGGATTGATCCGATCGGCTCGATGATGTTATCCGCTGACACAAACGATGGATCGCCGGGTCAAGCCCGGCGATGACCAATTGGATTCGGTCACTTTCGCGGGTTAAATGACCTATTGGGTGTACATTCTCGCGAGCAAACCGGGGGGAACGCTCTATGTGGGCGTTACCAACGATCTGATCCGGCGCGTCTACGAACATCGCGAAGGATTGGCGGAGAGCTTTACCAAGCGCTACGGCATCAAGACGCTGATTTATTTCGAAGCACACGCGACGATCCAGGCTGCGCTACAGCGCGAGAAGAACATCAAGCACTGGTCGCGTGAGTGGAAGATCGACCTGATCGTGGCGGGCAACCCAGAATGGCGCGATTTGTATGATGATATAGTCCGCTGACGCGGACGATGGATCGCCGGGTCAAGCCCGGCGATGACGATATGAGTTCGATTCGCCAGCACCACCCGCTTGTCATTGCCGGGCTTGACCCGGCAATCCATCCGCTTTGAATTTTCGGGAGCAAGCCGGGTGCGACGATCTGTGCGATGAAATAGTCCGCGGACGATGGCTCAGCCGCCCGCGGCGTCGGCGGTGGCGAAGCGGATGTCTTCGAGGAGCGAGGATGAGACCGAGGGCACCTGCTCGCCTTCGGAAGCGCGGGAGATCGCGATCCGGGTCTTGTTGAACACGGCTTCGGCGTTGGCGCCGGCCTGGTCCAGGTGATGGAGCAATTCCGCGACCAGCACACTGTGCTCGCCGCTGGAATCCTCGGCGACCTTGCCCGGCGTCGCCGACGACAGGATCAGCGCATTGTCGGGCGCGGAGATCGGCGCCAGGCCGTGGCTGAAGGAGCGGAAGCGGCGCTCATAGGGGTTACGGCGCGAGGCGTCCACCACGACGAGCTTGGCACGCGCGCCCTGCGACTTCATCACCTCGAGCACGGATTCGATGCTGACGCCGTCGCGGCGCACGTCGCGTTCGTTCCAGATCGCGGCATCGACCGGAATCATGTAGCTCTCGCGTCCGACCTGCACGCCATAGCCGCCGAAGAACAGCAGCACCACCGAATCGGAACGGATCTTGCCGCGCAGGCGATCGACCGCGCGCGCCATGTCATCGCGGGTGGCGTCCTCGACCACGTCGACGTCGAAACCGTCATGGCGCAGCGAGGCCGACAGGGCCCGCGCATCATTGATCGGTTGCGCCAGCGGTGCGTTGGCATCGGGATAATGGCCATTGCCGATGATCAGCGCGACGCGGGAAAACTTCTTCACGGACTCGCGGCCGAGCTCGGTGCCGACCGCCTTGGCCGCATCCATGGCCCGCAGGTTGAGCGCGGCATGCGCGCCGATCGCCAGCGACACCGTCGCCGCGAACGCCGCCGCGATCGCAATGGTCCGGCGGGAGACAGGGAGCTGCGGTAGTTTCATCACGGTCATTCCTGGTCGTTGTCCAGCCTGCTCATTCCTCACGACGCGCTCGTTGCTGGTGGCGCCATCTCTTCCGAGGTTTGAGGGGTTGATGGAGCGTGTGTCGCCGAATTGCGATCAATTTGCGGCACTGCAACAAACAAACCCTTAACCGCTCCCGGCCGGTCCTGCAATATGCAAGCTCAACATACGTGATAAGCCATTGAAAATGTTATATAATTTGTTCGTCTTACCTCTCGTTCACCCTGTTCCCGTCAACCTTGCGACGATCCTGGCGTCAAATGGCCGTTGTTCGCCGTGACCGCTGTCACATTTGTGTTTCGGTATGCCTCGTGCCACTTTTCAAGCCAGTTGCGGGTTTGGGGTGGGGACTTCAGAGCGACCCATGGTCGCGGCAGGCGCCAGCGGCGCTTCGGGCGCAAGAGACATAGAGACATCATGGGTTTTCAGTATTTCGCCGGTGCGGCCTATCGCGCACTGACGGCCGACAAGCGCGGCCCCTCGCTCTACGAACTCTGCGACCCCCTGCTCCTCAATCCGCGCAGCGGCGATGCGCATCTCGCCAAATTCTACAAGACCGCGCTCGGCAATCCGCCGCTGCGCGCGCTTTTGCGCCGCGCCGGCCTGCCGGAGCTGAGCGAGCCCTCCCGGCTCGCGCTGCTGCGCCAGGCGCTGACGCGCGCCCGCGACGACGAAACGCCGGATTGGGAAGCGATCGGCCGGCCCATCGCGGACCTCATCGACACCATCGAGCTGTCGCATCCGCAACCGAAGCCGCTCGCACCCAACGGCGCCGCACCGCGCCTGAGCGAGATCGAGCGCGTGATCCGCGCCTGCGCGGCGCATCTAATCGGCTCGTTCCGCAACAACGGCTTCATTCCGACCTACGCCGCCTTCAACCTGATCGGCGATCCCGACCTGCGCGGCCGCGAATTCCTGATGGCACTGACCGGACTGAACGCGCGCGGCTACAAGAACTCGACGCTGTTGTTCAACCTCGCGCGCGTCTTCATCGCGCGCTCGAAGGCACGCGACATCATCAACCCGCCCTGGCGGGGCATCGCCGAGCCGATGTGGCAGCCGATGCAGATCCGCCACCGCTCGGCCTATTACGACGCCTTCTTCACCGAGGCGCTGCTCGCTTTTCTGGACACAGGGCTGGCCTCCGTCGCCGAGACCACGCAGGCGCGCAAGGCGATTGCGGAAATGGTCGCGTTCTGCATCTCGACCAGCCGCGAGCAAGTGCGCTCGCATGACGGCAGCAGCATCAACGTGATCACGGCGCTGGCGCCGGCGCCGCATCCGCGCTTTTCCCGCTTCTTCACCCAGATCAAGCAGGACCTCGGTTTCGGCATCTATGTGCCGGATTGCGACACCACCGCCTGCTCGTTCTCGGCGGCGACCCAAGCCGGCTCGACGGATCCGATCCTGGATCAGCCGCTGCTCGATTTCTACGCCGGCTACCAGGTGCGAGAGGGCGCCAACGAGCCCAAAGTCACCGTGCCGCTCAACGACACCATCGATTTCGAGGGCGGGGTTGCGACCTGGATCGACAATCTTGCGGGCGCGCGGCCCTTTGGCAACGACCTCGACCCCACGCTCAATCTCGACATCCTCGAAGTCTCGTTCCGCAACCTGGCGCGCTGGAAGATCTTGGAGACGCCGTCGCGGCTGGAAACCGTCCACCGCATCATCGGCTTCCAGCGCAAGCTCGCCGAGAGCGGCGCCTTCGCCCATCCGGGCTCGCACATCTACTACCTGCCGGAACTCTATTGCGCCTATTTCGGCCGCTGCTATGCCGCCTTCACCGCGCTGCCGCTTGCGGCACGCATCGCGCTCGACCCGGGCGGCGCGTTCGAACTGATCCGCACCAAGGTGCTGGCCTATGTGCAGGGTGAATTGATCGCCTGCGAGATGAACCCGTTCGATGCCGCGCTGGCGCTGATCGCGCTTGGGCATCTGCGGGCCGATGTCGCCGCCTATGCCCCGGCCCTGCATTGCGTGATCGCCCATCTGGGCGAGGGGGGCCGGCGCGGACCCTACCGCGCCTATGAATGGAACAAGATGAAGACGCCGACGCGGATTCTGGTCGGCGGCGGCGAGGTCACCTCCGCCTTCGTGCTGATGGGACTGGCGCTGGCGCGGCGGGCCATGACCGGGAAATCCTGATGCCGCCGTCGTCCCCGCGACCGCAAGCAACGAGCCATCGCGTCAAGTTGACGGTGCATGGCGCGCCCGGGCCGCTAGCCCGCGCGTCAAATCCGCTCCACAATGGCCGCAGAACCCGACCTTTTGCCTTGCCGTTTCGCATGACCCGAAGTTTCGCCGCCGCCATCCTGCTTCTCGCGCTGCCGCAGCTCGCGCAGGCGGCCGACATCGCCGGCGTGCCGAAGATCCGCGAGGGCGACCAGATCACGATCGGCACCACGCGCATCCGGCTCGGCGGCATCGACGCACCCTCGACCGACCAGCTCTGCATCAACAACAAGGGCGAGCGCTGGACCTGCGGCGTTGCCGCGCGCGACGAGCTGATCAAGCATGTCGGCGGCAAGAGCTGGACCTGCCACGGGCGTTCCACCGATCGCCGCGGCCGCACGCTCGCGCACTGCGAGGTCGAGGGCGAGGACATCCAGAAATGGCTGGTCAGCAACGGCTGGGCGCTCGCCTTCACCCGCACCTCGCACGACTATGAGGCCGAGGAGAAGGCAGCGCGCGAGGCCAAGGCGGGGATGTGGCAGGGCGCCTTCATCGCGCCCTGGGACTGGCGCGTGCGCAACAAGAAGACCGCCATCCTCGGCGCCACCAAGCCGCCGGAGAACGCCAGCGCGATCCTGCTCGCTTCGGCCTCCGGCGAGGTCGCGCCCTCGCCCGACTGCACCATCAAGGGCAACGTCAACAGCTCGGGCGAATGCATCTATCACCAGCCGACCAGCCGCTGGTACGCACAGATCAAGATGAAGATTTCCAAGGGCACGCGCTGGTTCTGCTCGGTCGAAGAAGCCGAAGCCGCCGGATGCCGCGAGACGCGGCGATAGAAGTCACCTCGCCCCGCTTGCGGGAAGAGGGAGTAGAAGCAAGCGTGACCGCCCCAATCTTCGATCCGCATCTTCACGCCCATCATCACGCGCGTCTCGAGCGCGTGCTGCTCACCATGCTCGCCGTCGTGCTCGCCTACACCGCCATCGCCTATCTCGCGCTGCCGGCGATCTGGACGCATTACGAGCACCAGAAGGGCCTCGCCGCACTGCCGATGGTGACGCGCACGGCTCAGGGCATTCCCGGCGATCCCATCAATGTCGGCCTGATCGGCAACGAGAAGGAAGTGCTGTGCGCGATGGACGCGGCGACATGGTCTCCGGCCGATCCCGTGACCTTCAGATCCTCGATCGAGATCGCCGGCAGCGTGCTGCTCGACCGCGCCTATCCGGATGCGCCCGTCAGCCCGCTGTTCTATCTCGGCCGGCGCGAGGTTCTTGCCTTCGAGAAACCGGCCGGCAGGAGCGCCGACCGCCGCCATCACGTGCGCTTCTGGAAGGTGCTCGACACCGGCGAGGAGCAGCGGCCGGTCTGGCTCGGCGCTGTGACTTTCGACAAGGGCGTCGGCGTCAGCCATTTCACCGGCGCCATCACCCATCACATCGATGCCGATCTCGATGCCGAGCGCGCGCGGCTCGCGATCGACATCGAGCAGGCCGGCATGGCGACCGCGAGATATCAGGTGACCGGGGTTGGCCTCACGCTCACCGGCCGCAATGGCGGCGGCGATCTCTATTACACCGACGGCGAGGTCTGGATCCTGCGGCTGGTCGCCGACTGTCGGGCGGGCTCGGGCCCGGTCGCCGAGTTGCCGAGCCCGCCCGCGACCGCGCTGAAGGATCAGATCTGGCACGCGATCGCCGGCGCGATGGGAAAATAGGCCCGTCGCGACCTTGATATTTGCCGGCATAAGCCGCATGCATGGCCGGAGCGCGAGAAACCGCGCTCCTGATTCTGATTGAGCATGATCTCATCGGAAAGCCGGTGTCCATTTTCCGGGTCCTGCTCCAGGAACAAGGAAAAGCAGCAATGACCGTTCGCGCGGGCCGCGAGATCCTGGCCCTCCCCGGCCCCACCAACATGCCCGACGAAGTGCTGCAGGCGATGCATCGCCCGGCACTCGACATCTATTCCCGCGAGATGATCGATCTCACCGACGGACTGCACCGCGATCTCTCCAATCTGTTCGCGACCAGGAACAAATCCTACATCTATATCTCCAACGGCCATGGCGCCTGGGAGGGCGCGCTGTCCAACGTGCTGTCGCGCGGCGACAAGGTGCTGGTGCTGGAGAGCGGCCGGTTCGCGGTCAGCTGGGGCAATGCCGCCCGCCTGATGGGCGCCGCGGTCGAGGTGCTCAAGGGCGACTGGCGACGCGCGGTGCGCCCCGACGAGGTCGAGGCGCGGCTGCGGCAGGACCGGGCGCATGAGATCAAGGCCATTCTCGTGGCACAGGTCGATACCGCGTCCGGCGTGGTCAACGACATCGAGGAAATCGGCAAGGCCATTCGCGCCAGCGGCCATCCGGCGCTCTACATGGTCGACGCGGTGGCGTCGCTCGGCTGCATGCCGTTCAAGATGGACCAATGGGGCATCGACGTTGCGATGTCGGGCTCGCAGAAGGGCCTGATGACGCCGCCCGGCCTCGGCTTCGTCGCTGCGAGCGACCGTGCGCAGGCCGTGCACAGACACGCCGATATGCGCATGCCCTATTGGGACTGGACCGAGCGCGAGGGCACCGAGCATTACCGCCGCTATGCCGGCACCGCACCGGTGCATCTGTTGTTCGCGCTGCGCAAGGCGATCGACATGCTGCTCGACGAAGGTCTCGAGCATGTCTTCCTGCGCCATCGCCTGCTTGGCGAAGCGGTCCGGCGGGCGGTCGCGGTCTGGGCCGAGGGCCAGGTGCTCGGCTTCAACATCGACGAAGTCTGCGAACGCTCGGACACGGTGACGACGGTGACGGTCGCCCACGGCCACGACCCGGGCAGGTTGCAGCGCTACTGCACCGAGAAATGCGGCGTGGTGCTCGGCACCGGCATCGGCGATCTGCAGGGCAAGGCCTTCCGCATCGCCCATATGGGCCATGTCAACGCGGCGATGATCCTGGGAACGCTCGGCGTGGTCGAGGTCGGCCTCAACGCACTGCAAGTGCCGCATGGCAAGGGCGGTCTGGAGGCGGCGGTGTCCTATCTCGGCGAAAGCGTGAGTGCGTAGCCTGGGACGAGCCGTAGACTGAACGAGGATCGCGTGAACAAGCCAAGCAAAGCTCCCGTCGCGCCGCGCCGGCCGCATTCGTCTACGACCCACGGCATCACGGTCAGCGACGACTATGCCTGGCTGAAGGACGAGAACTGGCAGGACGTGCTGCGCGATCCCTCGCTCCTGAAGCCGGACATCCGCACCTATCTCGAAGCCGAGAACGCCTATACCGAGAGCCTGCTTGGCCATACCGGCCCCTTGCAGAAGAAGCTCGTTGCGGAAATGCGCGGCCGCATCAAGGAGGACGATTCCAGCGTGCCCTCGCCCGATGGCGAATTTGCCTATTTCCGCAAATTCCGCGAGGGCGGGCAGCACGAGCTGTTCGGCCGCATGCCGCGGGGTGGCGGTGCGGAAGCGATCGTGCTCGACGGCGATCGGCTCGCCGCGACAAACGAATATTTCAAATTCGGCGGCAGCCGGCATTCGCCGGATCATCGGCTGCAGGCCTGGAGCGCCGATACCACGGGCTCGGAATATTTTTCCGTGCGGGTGCGCGACTGGGAGACTGTCAGGGATTTCGACGATCTGGTCGAGGAAACCGACGGCACGGTGGTCTGGGCCAAGGATGGCAACAGCTTTTTCTACGTCAAGCTCGACGACAACCACCGCCCGATGCAGGTTTGGCGGCATCGGCTCGGCACCAAACAGGCGGATGACGTCCTCATCTTTGAGGAGCAGGATTCCGGCTGGTTCACGCATCTGCACGAATCGACCAGCGGACGTTTTTGCGTGATCGCCGGCGGCGATCACGAGACTTCCGAACAGCGCCTGATCGACCTGGCAAATCCCGATGCGCCGCCGCGGCTGGTCGCCGCGCGCGAGGAAGGCATGCAATATGCCATCGCGGACCGCGGCGACGAACTGTTCATCCTCACCAACGCGGACGGGGCGATCGACTTCAAGATCGTTAGCGCGCCCCTCGCCGCGCCCGAGCGCAACAATTGGCGCGAGCTGATTCCGCATCGTGCGGGCATCTATGTGCTGGAGCACGACCTTTATTCGCAGCATCTGGTGCGGCTGGAGCGTGCCAATGCGCTGGCCTCGATCATCATCCGCGATCTCAGGTCCGGCGAGGAGCACGCTATCGCATTCGACGAGGCCGCCTACTCGCTCGACATCATGGGTTCCTATGAATTCGACACGACCAACCTGCGCTTTTCCTATTCGTCGATGACCACGCCCTCGGAGGTCTTTGACTACGACATGGAAACGCGCACGCGACGCTTGCGCAAGCGCCAGGAGATTCCGTCCGGCCACGACCCGGCCGACTATGCCACCATCCGGATCATGGCGAAATCGCATGACGGCGCCGAGGTGCCGATCTCGATCCTGCATCGCCGCGATCTTGTCCGCGACGGCCAGGCGCCGCTGCTGCTCTACGGCTACGGCTCCTACGGCATGGCGATGCCGGCCTCGTTCAGTGCCAACCGCCTGTCGCTGGTCGATCGCGGCTTTGTCTATGCCATCGCCCATATTCGCGGCGGCACCGACAAGGGCTGGGGCTGGTATCTCGACGGCAAGCGCGAGAAAAAGACCAACAGCTTTGACGATTTCGCCGCCTGTGCCCGCGCGCTGATCGAGACGAAGTATACCAGCGCCAAGCGGATTGTCGGCCATGGCGGCAGCGCCGGCGGCATGCTGATGGGCGCGGTCGCAAACCGTACCGGCGAATTGTTTGCCGGCATCGTCGCCGAGGTACCGTTCGTCGACGTGCTCAACACCATGCTCGACGATACATTGCCGCTGACGCCGCCGGAATGGCCGGAATGGGGCAACCCGATTGCGAGCGAAAGGGATTTTCGCACGATCCTGTCCTATTCGCCCTACGACAATGTCGCGGCCAAGGACTATCCGGCAATTCTCGCGATGGGCGGCCTGACCGATCCGCGCGTCACCTATTGGGAGCCGGCAAAATGGATCGCGCGGCTGCGCGCGACCATGACCGGCGGCGGGCCGGTGCTGCTTCGCACCAACATGGGCGCGGGCCACGGCGGCGCGGCGGGCCGCTTCGATCGGCTCGACGAGGTCGCGATCGTTTACGCTTTTGCGCTGTGGGCGGTGGGGCTCGCGGAAGCGAAGGTGTGAGTTCCCCCTCTCCCGCTCGTCGCTACCTGCCCTCGGCCTTCCGCCAGGCGGCGAAATCCTTCAGGGTCTGCTCGTCCGTCGCGGGATAGAGGCCGAATATGCCGCGGCCCTTGCCGACCTCTTCGGCGACGAAATCCTCGAACGCGGTCATCTCGAAGGTCTCATCCGCGATCTCGTCCGCCAGATGCGCCGGGATGACGATGACGCCGTCGCTATCACCCAAAATCACGTCACCCGGAAACACCGGCGCGTCGCCGCAGCCGATCGGCACGTTGATCTCGATCGCCTGATGCAAGGTGAGGTTGGTCGGCGCGCTCGGACGATGGTGAAAGGCGGGGAAGCCGAGCTTGGCGATCTCACCCGAATCGCGAAAGCCGCCGTCGGTGACGACGCCGGCACAGCCGCGCTTCATCAGCCGCGTCACCAGGATCGCGCCGGCGGAGGCCGCGCGCGCGTCCTTGCGGCTGTCCATCACCAGCACACCGCCTGCCGGACACTCCTCGATCGCCTTGCGCTGTGGGTGCGAACGGTCGCGGAACACATCGATCTTGTTCAGGTCCTCGCGCGCCGGCATGTAACGCAGGGTAAAGGCCTCGCCGACCATGGTCGGCTGGTTCGGGCTCAACGGATGCACGTCCTGAATGCACTGGATGCGGAAGCCGCGCTTGTAAAGCGCGGTCGCGACCGTGGCGGTGGCGACGGATTTCAATTTGTTGCGGCTGGCATCGCTGAGTTTTGACATGGTTTCATCCTTGCTGTCGTTGCAGGGCGATGCGCCGCATCGAACCGGGAACGGCGGGGTCAATAGATCGCGGGCTCGTCGACCGGCCTGCCGAAGCCGGTCTCCAGGAAATCGAAATCGCAGCCTTCGTTGGCCTGCTTGATATGACGCGAGAACATCCAGCCATAGCCGCGCTCGAAGCGTTGCGCCGGCGGTCTCCATTCGGCGCGGCGTTTGCCCAGCTCCGCCTCGCTCACATCGAGATTGATGGTGCGTGCGGCCACATCCAGCGTGATCTCGTCTCCGTTCCTCACCAGCGCGAGCGGCCCGCCGACAAAGGATTCCGGCGAGACATGCAGGATGCAGGCGCCGTAGCTGGTGCCGCTCATGCGCGCATCCGACAGCCGCACCATGTCGCGCACGCCCTGCTTCACGAGCTTGGTCGGAATCGGCAGCATGCCCCATTCCGGCATGCCCGGCCCGCCCTGTGGACCGGCGTTGCGCAGGATCAACACGTGGTCGGCGCTGACATCGAGATTGGGATCGTCGATCGCCTGCTTCAGCGAGGGATAATCGTCGAACACCAGCGCCGGACCGCGGTGCCTGAGAAAACGCGGCTCGCAGGCGGACGGCTTTATGACGCAGCCGTCGGGCGCCAGGTTGCCGCGCAAGACCGCCAGCGCCCCTTCCTGGTAGATCGGGTTCTGCAGGCTACGGATCACGTCGTCGTCGTAGACCTCCGCGCGCGCGATGTTCTCGCCGAGCGTACGGCCGGTCACCGTCAGGCAATCCAGGTGGAGATATTCCTTGATCCGGCTCATCAGGCCGGGCAGGCCGCCGGCATAGAAGAAATCCTCCATCAGATATTTGTCGCCGGACGGGCGGACATTGGCGATCACCGGCACCTTGCGGCTCGCCGTCTCGAAATCATCGAGCCCGATGTTCTGGCCGGCGCGGCGCGCCTGCGCGATCAGGTGAATGATCGCATTGGTCGAGCAGCCCATCGCCATCGCGACCGCGATCGCGTTCTCGAAGGCCTTTCGGGTCTGGATCTGTTTCGGCGTGAGATCCTCCCATACCATCTCGACGATGCGGCGGCCGCATTCGCTCGCCATGCGGATGTGATTGGCATCGGCCGCGGGGATCGAGGAGGCGCCGGGCAGCGTCATGCCGATCGCTTCCGCGATCGCGGTCATGGTCGATGCCGTGCCCATGGTCATGCAGGTGCCGTAGCTGCGCGCGATCCCGGCCTCGACGTCGACCCAGTCCTCCTCGGAGATTTTCCCGGCGCGCCGCTCGTCCCAATATTTCCAGGCGTCCGAGCCCGAGCCGAGCGTCTTGCCTTTCCAGTTGCCGCGCAGCATCGGACCTGCCGGCAGGTAGATGGCGGGGATGTTCATGCTGGTCGCGCCCAGGAGCAGCGCAGGCGTGGTCTTGTCGCAGCCGCCCATCAACACCACGCCGTCGACGGGGTGGCCGCGCAGCAGCTCTTCGGCGTCCATCGCCAGCAGGTTGCGATAGAGCATGGTCGTGGGCTTTAAGAAGCTCTCCGACAGCGACAGCGCCGGCAGCTCCATGGGATG
>JAFAUV010000286.1 GCA_019243075.1 Bradyrhizobium sp. | reverse complement strand
GCGAGGTCGCCGCACGGGCTGGCCTCGCGGCCGCACCGATCGGCATGGCGGACGACGTGGCCGATCAGATCGAAAACGGCGCGGGAGGGGCGCGCGAGATCGGCGAGTTGCGGCTCGTCGCGACTTGCAGCCATGACATATTGAATGAGATCGTTGCTGCCGATCGAATAGAAGTCGGCATGGAAGTCCTCGATCGCGAGCGCAGCAGCCGGCACCTCGACCATCATTCCGAGCGGCGGCATGGCGGCCTGGTGCCCCTCGCCGCGCAGCTGCTCGATCGCCTGCTGAAAAAGCTCGCGGCAGCGGTCGAGTTCCTCCGGCACCGTGACCATCGGGATCATCACCTTCAGATTTCCGGCCACAGCCGCGCGCGCCAGCGCCCGCAGTTGCAGGCGAAACACGTCCAGCCGCTTCAGCGACAGCCGCACGCCGCGCACGCCAAGAAACGGATTGAGATCGTCGGGCTCCGTCAGTCCCGCAATCGGCTTGTCGCCGCCGGCATCGAGGGTGCGGATGGTCACCGGCTTGCCGGCCGCCCATTCGGCCATTTGCCTGTAAATCTCATACTGCTCTTCCTCGTCCGGTAGCGCCTCGCGCTCCTGAAACAGGAACTCGGTCCGCATCAAGCCGATGCCGTCGACTTTCGAAGCTTCGATATCCCGGAGCTCGGCGAGGCCGGTGACGTTGATCATGAGCCGGAGCGGCTCGCCCTTCGCCGTCATCGCCGGCCCGGTAAAGGAAGACGCGGCTGCGCGGGCTTCCGCCTGCTCGCAGAGACGGCGATCATAGTCGGCCCTGAGCGCGGGATCGGGATCGACAATCAGCGCGCCGGCGTCGCCATCCAGTACGGCGTCTGCGCCGCTCTCGAGATGGTCGATATCGACGCCGACGATCATTGGTATCCCGCGCGATCGCGCCAGGATGGCAACATGACTCGAGGGACTGCCGCGGCGCAGCACCAGGCCTCCATCGCGCCAGTCGGTGGCGAGAAATACCGATGGCGGCATATCTTCCGCGGCAACGATCATGCCCGACGGAACGGCATGATCGACTTCGCCGGCCAGTCGCCGCAGCACGCGGTCGCGCAGGTCGCGCAGATCCGAGGCCCGAGCGCGAAAATAGGGATCATCGGCCTGGTCATAGGTCGCGATTTGCGGATCGATCGCCGCCACCCAGGCTTTGCCGGCGACCACGCCGTCGGCGATCAGGGCAAAGGCGGGCGCCGCCAGGTTCTCGTCCTCGAGCAGCGCGATCTGGAACGAGAGAATGGCTTCGGCATCTTCATCGTCCAGCTTGCCCGCTAGTCCGACAAGATCAAGCTTGGAGGCTCCGAGCGCGTCGGCAAGCGCCTGCTGTTCTCCGGCCGCGGAGCGGGACTGGCGCGCCTGCGGCTTCGCGACGGCCAGGCGCACCAGCGGTGCCAGCGCGATACCCGGGGCGGCGGATTTGCCCTCGACGCGGTGGGCGGCGCGATGCGTCCTATGGTCCATCCTGGAAATCTCCGTCGACCAGCATCACCAGCGCGTCCAGCGCGGCCTTTGCGTCGCTGCCCTCCGCACGGAAATAGATCGTCGAGTCCTTCGGCGCCCTGGTCGCCATGACCTTGACGATGCTCTTGGCGTCAATCCAGGGTCCGTCCGGCGAGAGCCCGAGATCGATCTTCGATTCAAATCCCTTGGCAAGCTTGGTCAGCTTCACGGAAGGCCGGGCGTGCAGCCCGACCTCGTGTCGCATGAGAACCGATGCCTTCAGCTTATTCATAGCGATCGTCTCATCACGCCGGCGTCAGTTCTTCAGCCGTGCGGCGCACGGCTTCCAGCGTCGCCCCCGACGCCGCTTCCGTCGCCGCCATCACGGCGCCCTCGACGACCGGCGCGTTGCACACGACGACGCGGCCGCGCCGCGGTTCGGGCAACATCTCGATCGCCATCTCGCTGTTGGTTTCCGCGCCGCCGAGGTCGACGAGGATGGCAACCCCCTTCTCCGACCACGCCCGGTCGATCGCCGCCATGATCGCTTCGACGCTGGTTCCCAATCCGCCATCCGGGTCGCCGCCGCACCAGCCGAGCGGCACTTCGCGGCCGACCATCTGCTCAACCATCATGGCCGTGCCGCGGGCGACGTCGGCGGAGTGAGACACGATGACGATTCCTACATTCTCAGTCATGCACAACTTTCCATGACGTCCGCGACCGCGTCGACGATCAGTTCGGAGGATCGTGCGCCGGGGTCCATATGTCCGATGCTGCGTTCGCCGAGGAATGACGCCCGGCCGCGGATCGCCTTCATCGGGATGGTGTTCTCGGCCGCGAGCCGAGCGGTGGCCTTCAGCCGCTCCGGTAACCCATCGCCGCCTGCGCGCAGCACGGCGAGCACCGGATAAAGCAGGTCGAGCATGGTCTTCTGGCCGGCCTCCGACTTGCCGCGCGCCCTCACCGCATCGATTGCCGCAGCGAATGCCTCCGCAACCTGTTCGCGGCTCACCTCATCGGCGAGCGATTTGCCGAGCGACAGGAACAGAGTGCCGTAAAGCGGGCCGGAAGCACCGCCCACTTTCATGACCAGCGTGGTGCCGACACCCTTGAGGGTCTCGCCAAAGCTCTTGGCGGAAAGCTCGTCGGCGGCTGCCAGCACGGCTTCAAAGCCCCGGCGCATGTTGGTGCCGTGGTCGCCATCGCCAATGGCGCGGTCGAGATCGGTCAACTCGTCCGCAGCGGCGATGACGCGGCTCGCCACGGCCACGATCAGGCGTTTGCGCGTTTCGCGATCGAGCATCATGCGGGCCCCCTCGCGACAGCGATTCGGCTTCCGGACTGATCGAAATAGAGCGGCTCCAGAAATTCAAGCGAGACGTCATCTCCGGCCTTCAGCTCCTGGGCCGGATCGGCAAGGGTGACGAGGGAATGGCCGCCCAGCTTGAGGTGTACATGGTTCTGGTCGCCGAGATGCTCAACCCAGTGCACCCG
>JAFAUV010000268.1 GCA_019243075.1 Bradyrhizobium sp. | reverse complement strand
TGGTGCTGTCATGTTCTCCCCACCTGCGCATCGCACGATCGTCTCGTGCCCCGAGATCATGTCACCGTTTCGGCATGATCTTCTCGGAATCTTCTCGGAAAATCGGCTCCCGCCACGCATCGAGTGCGCCGCAGGCTTTTTCCGGATCATGCCTAACCAACGGCCTCGACCAAAGCCATGCCTTCGCCGCGCCAGTGACCGGTTGCCGTTACCACAATCTGGGTCGGGGGTTCCGGCATTTCAATCTCCATGCCGGTGGAATCGCCAGGCGGAAACAGCGCGCCGCGCGAGATGGAAATGGCGGCTAGCCCAAGTCCCAGCGCAAATTGCGTGTCCAGGTTATGGCCGAAGCGCGTGCCGGTCGAACGCACCGCGTAGTCCGGATGTTCGGCGAGGAAGGCCCGCTCTTCCGATGTCGCAGGTTCAGCCCCGCTGGCGCCCGAGAGGATCGCGCCGCCGCCCTTGAGCTCGCCAAGCTCGGACCACAGCTTGCGCAGCGAAGCGGTGATCTCGCCTTGCTGCCGACGACGGCTGCGGTCGGAGACCACGCGGGTCAGCCGCGCGAACGGCTTTGCGCCGCGCGCGAGCGCATGCGCCCGGGACTCGATGACCAGGAACGCGCCCGTTGAGCCCAGTGCGAAGCCACCGCGCTGCTGCCGCGCCCAGACCGGGGCGAACCTATCGCGCAGATTGTAGTCGCCGAATTCGTAGAGGACCAAGATGTCCTTGCGCTCGCCATTATGCGAGCCGCCGATCAGGGCGATGTCGCTCTGCCCGGCGGCAATGCGCGCAAGGGCAATCCGCGCCGCGTCCACCCCGGCCGCTTCCTCGCCCATGAAGGTGCGCGAGGTACCGCAAACGCCGTGCACGATCGCGATGTTGCCGGCCAACAGGTTTGAGAGCTGCGCCAGAAACAGGGTGGGACGCAGATCGCTCATCAGTCGTTCGTTGAGAAAGCCGGGCGGCGCATTGCCCTTGGCCTTGGCGTTCAGGATCGTGGTATCGACGCGGATGTCGCGCTCGCCGCCGCCGGCCGCGATCACCATGTCCATTCGGCCGAGGATTTCCTTGTCGCCCTTGACGCCGGCTGATTCCAGCGCGAGGCCGGCCGCGTAGGTGCCGATGCGCTGCCACGCCTCCATCTGGCGCTGATCGCCCTTTTTCGGGATCTGCGCGTCGAGATTGACCTGGGTCCAGGGATGCACGACGTAGGGCGCAAAGGTCTTCTCATCCACATGGATGCGGCCGGCGTTGAGCGCATCCCAGTTCGCATCCAGCCCCTCGCCGAGCGAGGTGGCAAGGCCAATACCGGTGATCCAGACTTCCGCCGGTTCCGATTTCAGGATCTGAGTCCCGCTCATGTCTGCAGTGCCTGTTGCGGGAAGCCGATGCGTTTGGCCACCGCGTCCATATGGCCGCGCAGGTCAGGATTGGGGAAGGGCACGTGGCTGAAGGTCAGGGTCGAATTGGAGCGGAGCTTGCCGCCGACCCGGATCCTGGCTTCGGTGATGGCATAGCCCGAGCCCTCGTGGACCAGGCTCGCGTCGATCGTCAGCGTCTCGCCGGGCGCGACGAAGCCGCGCATCTTGGCTTCCTTCACCGCGGCAAGGAACGGCATGCGCTCGAACTTCATCAGCGCGACCAGGAGCCAGCCCGAGGTCTGCGCCATCGCTTCGATCAGGAGCACGCCGGGCATGATCGGATAGCCGGGGAAATGCCCCTCGAAGATGGTGCTCTCCGTGGGGACATGGGATTCGACCGTGATCGTCTTCTCGACCGTGTTGAGGTCGAGAATGCGGTCGATCATTTGGAAATATTCGAGATGCATGATGCGCGTGCTGCGCCTTTTATGCGCCAGCGCCCTTGGCGGCGACCAGCTCGTCGATGCGCGCACAGAGGTTCTTCAGCACGAAATATTGCTCGGTGGTCGCCTTGCCGTCGTTGACTTCCTGCGTCCATTTTTCCAGCGGCAGCTTGATCCCGAAAGCCTTGTCGATGGCAAAGGCGATGTCGAGGAAATCGAGGCTGTCGATGCCGAGATCGTCGATCGCGTGGCTATCCGGTGTGATCGTGTCGCGCGGGATGTCGCAGGTTTCAGCGATGATCGTGGCGACCTGATCGAATGTGGAGGACA